>CAZHKB010000216.1:0-5150 GCA_964533405.1 uncultured Phycisphaeraceae bacterium
GGTGGAGGCGCTGCACCTGAAACTGAGGCTGCTGGCCGACGCGGTACTGGCGGTGCAGGGGGTGGTGGGCAAGACGGGCCTGCCGATGCTGAACCTGTCGGCTGACTCGTTCCGGGTGCGGCTGTCGGAAGGCTCGGCGGGGGTGCCGACGTATTGGACGAGCCGGGTGGACCTGGTTGATCCGGGCTCGGCGGTGGAGTTGCCGGTGATCCGGGCGGATGCGCGGTACTTCATCGCGCCGGACTGGGGCCTGGGGAGCGTGTACCGCCCGCGGATCGAGTCGACGGCGGCGTCGGGCAAGGGGCTGGTGCGGCTGCGGAAGGTGATGGACCACGACAAGCAGGACGTGGTGGTGGAGGGGACGTTCGCAACCGAGGAGCGGTTCACGCCGGCGGGGAGCGACCTGATCTGGCTGCGGATTGGGGTGGGGGCGGGCCAGGCCGATCTGTACTGCCATGTGGACACCAAGCAGGCGCTGGCGGGGGGCGAGTGGCGGTTCCGGACCGTGCCGCAGCAGTTTGAGCCGGAGATTCTGAAGGGGATCCGTGCGGCCGAGGGCGTGCCGCTGGCGAACTCTCCGTTCGAGATCATCCCGCTGCTTTCGACGCCCGTGGACCTGTATTCGATGGCGGTGGTGGGGGCGAGGCTGCTGCTGGTGAACGCGGGGAACACGCTGCCGGTGGCGATGGATGAGCTCTTGAGCCTGGCCCGCCAGGTTGCGCAAAACTTGCAGCAGGGGGCGACCCAGGTGGGGACGCCGCTGGCCGAGCGGATCGCGGCGGTGTTCGCGGGCGACCCGCGTTGGCTGCTGAGCCTTGGGCCGCAGAGGTTGATCGAGGAGGACATGGACGGCGGGGAGGCGTTGGACCTGGTTCCGCCGGTGTTGTGGTTCGAGGTGCTGGCGGCGCTGGTCCGGGCCCTGCCGGGGGTCGGCGCGGATTCCTCATGCCGGGATTACGGGGATGCCCATGCGGAGGCACCGCACCGGGCGTTCCACCGGCTGGCGAGCGACCTGGCACACCTGCTGGTCCGGACGCGGAGCCTGATCGTGATCGACTGGCGGTACAACCGTGAGGTGCATGGGGTGATCCGGAAGTACCTGACCGGGGTGTCGAGGTAGAGGCACCCGAGCGAGGACTGTGATATCCTCCCCCCACATGGCCCGCGTGGCCGGCGTGGCCGATCCCGCGCGCCACACGAACCGCATTCCGCGGCTCGTCGGGGTTCATCGCCCTCTCACACCGGCGGGCCCTCGCCCGCCGACCCCCTCTCAAAGGAGCGCATGATGTCGAGTTTTGTCAAGGTCGTCCTGCTCGCCACTCTGGTGGCCTTCGCCGGGTTCATCGGCGGATGCTCGAACAAGCCCCGGATGGGGCGGTACACCATCGAGGTCTCGCTCGATCCGTCGCTCGCGACGTCGGCGGCGGTGCCGTCGATCGAGGTGGACATCATCGGCGTGTCTCCGGCGCGTGCGGCGGTGTGGGATGCCCAGTCGCTCAACAACTACTTCGCGGCGGCCAACATGGAGCGGCAGACGGCCGACCGCCACACCATGACCTTTGGCGCGGGGTCGACGGCCCCGCAGACGTTGAGCAGCACCGATGACATGTGGGACAAGTGGATGGCTGGCGGCGCGACGCAGGTCTACGTGATGGCCAGCCTGCCGGGCATCTCGACGGATGCGGCTGGCGAGGCCGACCCGCGCCGCCTAATCCTGCCGCTGGACACCCGACACTGGGAGCGTGGTCAGACGATCAAGGTTGAGGTCCGCCGGAACAGCCTGGAAGCCCTGACGGGTCCGAAGCCGATCGAGGCGAACTGATGAGACTTGGCGTGCCTCCCCGCGCGGGCGGGTGAGGCGCGTGGCCCGAGCACGGGGCGGGGACCAGGCCGACCTCGCCTGACCCCGCCCCTCTGTTTCGCCGGCTGCTGTGCGGTCGGCGGCTCCTCTTCCGCCGCGTCTCTTCGTGTCTCCGCCTGGTTCGTGTCTTTCCCGTTCGTTGCTGCGTCGCTTCGACCCCTGGTCACTTCCCGATGCCCACTTACGGCAACTACGAGACGGTTGGCCGGATCTACTCGATCGGGGCGCGATCGGTCTACTCGGCCAAGGCGGTGGGGGGGTCGAGGGACGAGTTTGTCATCAAGATCGTGTCGGCCGACGACGTGTTCGGCGAGGACCCGGCCGATGTGCTGCGCGACTTCACGCAGCGGGCCAAGATCCAGCAGAAACTGGGCGAGGTGAAGGCATCGGCGTGGACGGTGGTCCACGAGGTCGGGCAGCGCGACACCGAGGTGTATTACGTCACGGACCGTGCGGCCAGCAGCGCGCAGCAGCTGGTGGCGGGCAAGGTGCGGGCCGAGGAGGCCGACCTGTACCGTGTCGTCTCGGCGGTCATCCAGGGGCTGCGGGAGCTGCGGGCGGCGGCCAACCGTGCCCATGCCAACCTCAAGCCTTCGAACGTGCTGATCGATCGGACGGGCGATGTGGCTTCGGCGACGGTGCTGCTGACCGATCCGTCGGGGGCCGAGCAGTCCAAGCCGGCGGTGGCCGAGCACGCGGACGTGCAGGACCTGGGCGACCTGATCCATCAGATGGTGCTGCACGCGCCGTTCCGGGCGATGGGCGGGTATCCGATCGAGGACTCGCCCAACTGGGTGCGTCTTGGCAAGTCCGGCCAGCAGTGGCGGGCGTTGTGCAACCGGATGCTGGACCCGGCGGCGGTGCCCGGGGCGCTGACGATCGAGTCGCTGGCGGGCGAGATCGACTCGCTCAAGGCGCGTGCGTCGGGCGGCGGGGGCAAGAAGGGGCTGATCATCGGGGCGGCGGCCGCGCTGCTGGTGGTGGCGGGGATCGTTGCGGTGGTGGTGATGAAGAAGCCCAAGGATGGGCCGGTGGCGGTTCAGTACGACGCGAGGGCGTGGACGCGGTGGGCGATCGACGCGCGGTGGGCCATGGACTTCCGCGATAGCCTCAGACCGGGCTCTGGGCGCCGGGGGAAACTTGAAGCCGACGAGTATCTTCGGACCGCGCTGCTGCCGCGGGCGGACGAGAATGTGGACCTGGACCCCCGGAACGCGATGGCAGCGAACAACCGGAGGCGTCCGCTGGGGGAGCTCACGCAGTCTCCCCCGCCCGAGGCGAGCAGCCCGGAGGCGGTGACAGCGACCAACGCGGCGAACGCCTGGATTGCGCGGGTCGAGGACGCGATCTCGCCCGAGGGGTGGCCCGCGCACCGCTCGATGCTGGACGCCGAGGCCCGGTTGAAAGAGCTGGGCTTGCAGCGGGTTCCGGACTTTCCGAACCGGCTGCTCAAGGGGCTGCGCGACCGCACCAACGGTGAGCGTCTGCTCGAGTCGATCCTT
This sequence comes from uncultured Phycisphaeraceae bacterium, assembly GCA_964533405.1. GTDB lineage: Bacteria > Planctomycetota > Phycisphaerae > Phycisphaerales > UBA1924 > JACKHA01. The sequence goes on from CAZHKB010000216.1 coordinate 3,364, forward strand.
GACGTGGCGCAGAACGCGGGCGTGGTGGACAGGCTGCTGGCGTCGCTCAAGGGCGTTCAGCCGGAGTACCGGGACGAGATCAACATATGGATAATCAACGAGACGAGCATCCTTGATGGGGCGAACGCCTCGCATCTGGAGGAGCTGGCGGCGTATCTCGGGGCGAACGCGGAGCAGTTCCGGGTTGAGCGCGTCGCCTCCAACTCGGGCAACCAGGGGACCGGCGTGCCAGGCACAGGCTCGAACCCCACGCCGGTGGTGGTGGTGCCCGACCTGGAGCCGGTCGAGAACATCGGCCCTGACCCCAGGGTCGGGTGGACCGCCGCGGCGCAGCTGGAGGCGGTGCGGGCCAGGCTCGGGGAGGGGTGGGTCGGGGAGCTGGACGGCACCAGCGCCACGGGCGCGGCCCAGGCGGCGGCGGACGTCGACGCGGCGGCGCGGATTCTTGCCACCGTGGCGTCGCTGGAGTGGACGGTCGCGACGCGCGACCGGGTGCGTGAAGAGATGGCCCGGGCCGAGAGCCGGCTGGCGCTGACGGCGGGGGCGGCGGAGCGGTTGTCCCAAGATTTCGAGGCCCAGCGGGCGTCGGAGCGACAGTCGGAGGAGGAGGCCGCGGAGCAGGCGCAGAGCGACTTCGATGACTTCGTGGACCAGTTCCGGGCGCGGACGCCCGAAGGGCTGCAGTCGGAGTATCTGCTGAGACAGTGGGATCACCGTCGGGATCTGATCCTCCGGGATCGCGACGAGCCGTCGGACCTGCGCGAGCTGCGCAACGACGCGTCCCGGCTTGAGCGGGAGGTCACGACGGCGGAAACTGAGATCCCGATGCCGGCGGTGCCCGAGAGCGGGCCGGAGGGGTATGACCCGGGCGCGCTCCTGGAGTACTTCACGGGTCAGCGGGAGGCGGCGATCGAGCGGGCGTGGGACGCGGGGGTGGCGGTCGCGTTCGAGGCGGGGTTCGACGCGGCGGTGCAGGCGCAGCGGGCGGAGTTGGCGGGCGTGGCCGACGTGGCGCGCCGGGCGGTGGCGGACATGGCCCGGGCGGATGCGGGGCTCAAGCTGGTGGCCGGGTGGGAGGAGCCGCTCAATCAGAACAATCCTCCCGACACGCTGGCGGGGCTGCACGCGCGGTGGGGGGCGCTGGGAGCGCCGCCCGAGTTGGCGGCGGCGGTGGGTCCGACGCCGGTGACATTGGCGGCGGTTGGGCGGCTGAACGGGTCGCTGGCGGGCGCGGCCGGTGCCTCGCCCGAAGACCTGAGCAATCACGTCGATCAGGTGGCGGATGCGAACGAGCCGCTGATCAGCCGGCTGTACAGGTGGAGGGCGCTGCGGGCGCACCCGGGTGTGACGCTGCCCGAGGAGCGGGAGATGCTCGCGGGGCTTCGGGCGGCGATCACGGCGCTGCCTGCGGCGAGGCAGGCGACGCTGGCGGCTGAGCTGACCCTGGCGGCCGCCGACCGATGGACCGCGGTGATGGAGAACGCGGTGAGCGAGGCGGAGTACGTCGACGCGCGTGAGGCGCGGGCGGAGTTCGGCGGGAATCTCGGGGTTGTCTCGGCCCGTACACGGTTCAACCTGGGGCTGATCGGGGTGGCCAGCCGACTGCGGCAACTGGGGCCCAGCGCAAGCGATGATCAGGTCCGCGAGGTTCTGGGGCCGTTCATGGCGATGGCCGATGGCGACCGGGGGACGTGGGAGAACGACTCGAGCGTGAACGCGTGGATCGGGTCGGTGCGGGCGGCGATGAATCGCCCGAGCGGGACGAACCTTGACGGGCTGGCCAAGAG
>CAZHKB010000217.1:0-5086 GCA_964533405.1 uncultured Phycisphaeraceae bacterium
CCCCAGCACCCCCAACCCGCCGGGCGTCGGCACCGACCGCACCGTGACCCACACCGAAGTCGGGGTGTAGAAGACCTCTGTCTGCAACACGCCCGTGGGGCCTTGCAACTGCAGGAACTGACCCAGTCGGTGGTCGCTGGTGATGATCTCGAACGAATCGCCCGCGAACGACGGCATGTAGCCGTCGATCAGGGAGACCGCCAGCAGACCCGCGAACTGCTGTGAGAGGTTGCCGAAGGTGAGGTCGCCGGTGACGGCAATCAGGTCGGCCATGCCCAGGCCGGTGCCGCCGAGTTCGATGGAGACGATCGGGGACGCGCCGGTGAGCGTCCAGTCGCCGTCAAAGTTGATGGTGCCCGCGGAACTTCCCGGCTCGATGGTGCCGCCGGTCTGGATGAGGTCGCCCTCGATCCTGCCTCCGCCGCGCAGAACGCCGGCGGAGAGGCGGTACGCCCCAGGCCCAGTGAAGGCGACGCGGACGATGCCCCCGTCGGCCAGGTCGGTGATCCCGCCGGTCTGGAAGACATCGCCGGGGGCGGTGAGCACGCTGGGCGCGTCGGGCGGGCCACTCTCGATGGTGAGGCGCCCGTTGACGGTGAGCGGGCCGGTCACCGTGAGCGGGCGCCCGTTGCGGAGCGTGAGCGCCCCGTTGGTGTCGATGAGGTTGAGGGGGGCGAAGACGTCGCCGCCACCGACGGAAGCCGGGCGGATGAGGGTGGAGGTTGGTCCGTCGAGCGTGAACTCGCCGTCGAGGGTCTCGACCTGGGCGTTGAAGATCAGCGTCCCGATGACATCGAAGACGCCGCCGCTGAACGTGCCCCCGCTAAAGTTGGTGATCGAGAAGTTGTCGTCGATCTCAACGGTCGAGGACGGGCCCACGGTGAGGCGGCCGGTGGTGGCAACGGTGAGGTCGCTGTTGATGAACAGGTTGGAGCCGTTGGTGACGGCCAGATCGCCGTTGCTGCCGATGGTGTCGAGCGTGAGCAGGGCGTTGACGCCGCCCTGATCGAGAATCTGAGCGCCAGGCCCGTCCAGGGAGACGCCAGCGTCGAGCGTGGTGATGGTGGCGTCGTCGAACCGGAGGATGCCGGCGATCTCGTACGTCCCCCCCGCCAGCGTGCCCGCGGTGAAGTTGGTGAGCGTGGAGCCGGGATTGACCGTGAACTCGGTGGCGGAGCCGACCTGAAGCACGCCGTCGTTGGTGAAGCCGGCGGTGGTCGTGAAGTCGGAACCGCCCGTGAACCGCAGCGTGCCCGCGGCGTCGTTGGTCGAGAGGCCAGCCAAGGCGGCGAACGTCGTGCCCGCTCCATCCAGCTCGACCGTGGCGGCGTTGGTGGTGATCGCGGTGCCCTGGAGATCAAGGCTCGCGCCGTTCGACACCCGCCAGGTGCCGATGTCGAGCAGCCCCCCCACGAGCGAGACGCCATCGGTCGACAGCGTGCCCTCCAAGACGCCCAGCGTGCCGTTGTTGACCAGCGAGATGCCGGTGATGGACGTGCTGGCCCCGGCCACCGCCTGCAGGATCTCGCCGTCGTTGATGATACTGGGCGTTCCGGCGCCCGCGAAGATGTTTCCCGAGTCGGACTCGAACTCGATGGTGGCCCCGACGTTGTTGGTGATGGTGGAGCCGCCGTCCATCATGATCCCGCCCTGGCCCGTGTAGCGCAGCCGCCCGCGGTGGTCCACGTCGGCATCGCAGATGTAGTCGAGCAGGCCCGAGCCGGTGTTGTAGATGATCTGGCTGGTGGGGCTGGTGTTGAAGCGGATCCCGATCATCCACGACTCGGTGAGGAAGGCGTCGCCGGCCAGGTCGAGCGTGCCGCCGCCGAACGCCGGCGTGGCGCGGAGCGTCGCCTGGTTGATCGTCAGATTCTGATTCAGCGTGAGCGTGTTGGTCGTGAGGTCCAGCGTCGTGAAGACCTGGGTCAGGAACAGCGACTCGATGGTGATCGCCTGATCCAGCGAGACGGAGAACGGGTCGGTGCCGATGATGGTCGGGCCGATGTGCGCGGTATAGAGGAAGGCCCCGTTGTTGGGGAAATCGGGATCGGTGCTCCACCGCGGCGCATCGGTCCACAGGCCGTTGCCCAGGGTCGAGTCCACCCAGAACGCGTCAATCTGGGCCTGGCACGTCCCGGCGACCAGCGACAACGCCACCGGCGCGGCCGCAACCCAGAGGCGTCGAACATGACTGCGCACTGCGTCCCTCTCTCTCCCCGTGGCTCCGGGCTGGCTCCCCGCGCCGCGGAGCATTCCACACCGAAAGCCCGAGTCAGCCTACCCGATCCCGAGCGTTCCGGGAAGGGGATTGGCAAGTCAGGCCGGGCAGTATCCAACCCCGGCGACATCACCGCGCCCCTCGCCCCTGCGCCAAACCCGCCCGGATCAACTCCAAAACTCGGTTTGAGTCCGATATCTCCGGCGAGTCCGGCGTCAGGCGACCCTCCTGCACCAAACCCTGGAACACGCCCAAGCACTCCACCGCCAGCCGCTCGGCCTGCTGGAGGCGGAGCCGGCGAGCGGCGGGGGCGGCCGCCCGGGCCGCCAGTTCCTCGGCCTCGGCACGCTTGAACAGCCCCACGCCCAGGTCGTTGCGGTGGCGTTGCGAGGGGTCGGCCCGCGCGATGTCACGCCGGACCGCCAGCCCCTGCTCGAACGCGATGACCGCCTCCTCGTGCCGCCCCATCTCACGGAAGGCGTTGCCGACCTGATTCAGTGACAGGGCCACGTCGCGCTGGGCCAGCAGGTTCGACTCGTCGGCCGCGAAGATCCGCTCGGTCATGTGCAGCCCGGCCTGGGCGTGCTCGAGCGCGCCCGCCAGCAACCCATCGAGCCCGGACTGATCGAACCGACCGGCCTGCCCCTCGGGAATCTTGGCCCGCAGGCGCGCCTCATCGAGCATCGTCCGCCCGATGAAGTAGTGCGCCAGAGACAGGTCCCGCTGGAAGTCCGCCGACTGCGGACGAAGCACCAGAAGACGCTCGAATCCCTCGCGGGCACGCTCGGCCAGCGGACGCGCGCCGGCCAGCAGGTCACACGCACGCGCCAACTCGCCGGGCGCGGGCTCGCCCCGCGCCAACTGCATCGCGGCATCCACGCGGGAACGCGCCCGCTTGTCGAGCAGGATGTACAACTGCTGCGAGGCCTCCAGGTCGGTCGGGGCCGCGTCGGCTCGCTGCTGCCAGTACCGCTCCGCCCGGTCGTACAGCGCGGCAGCCTCCTGGTCCAGGGCCGCGGCCTCCTCATCGGTCGCCACCGGAACCCGCGCCAGCAGGTCGGCACGGCGGGTCAGCGCGGTCATCCGCAGGTCGCGCAGGCGGGCCAGCATCACCTGGTCGGTCACTACGCCGGTCCCCAGCCCGCGGTCGTAGGTCTGCACCCCGAGGTTGAAGGAATCGGCTGCCTCCACGAACTCGCGCCGCTGCTGGTGCATCCCCGCCACCGCGACGTGCAGGCGCGCCTCCAGCTCGATCGTCACCGGGTGCGTCGCATCCCGCGAGATGAGCGACCGCACGATCGTCCGCGCGCTGGCCAGATGCCCATCGGCCTCATCTATCCCGCCCACGCGCGGCTCGTACAGCCCCGCGTGGATCTCCGCGACCCGGATGTGTACGTCGGCCAGTTCCCGCTGGAAAGCCGGGTCCGACGACGACTGGGCCCGCATCTTCGTGAGCAGTTCCTGGGCCTTGGTCAGCAGCGCCTCCCGCGCCGGCGTCGCCCCGCGCAGGTCGGTGATCTGGTCGTTGATGTCCACGATCATCGTCCGCGCAATCGAGCGGACCTCGGAAAGGTTCGCCTCGGCCCGCGCCCGCTGCACGCTCGCCTCGCGCCAGGCCAGCCACATCGACACGCCGAACGCGACGGTCGCCAACAGCCCCACCGCGATCACCGACGCCGCGGCCTTGTGCTTCCGCACCGCCTTGCGCAGCATGTAACTCACGCTGTCGCGCTTGGCCTCGATCGGCTCGCCCGCCAGATACCGCTTGACGTCCCGCCCGAGTTCCGCGCCCGACTGGTACCGCCGGTCGCGGTCCTTGGCCAGGCACTTCATCACGATCGTCTCGACCTCGTCGTTCACCTGGCGCCGCACCGTGCTGGGCCTGGCCGGCTCCGTCCGCAGGATGTTCTCCAGCACGTCCCGCATGTTCCCGATCACCGTGTACGGGAACCGCCCCGTGAGCAACTGATAGAGGATCACCCCCAGCGAGTACACGTCCGTCCGCACGTCGATCGCCGCCGCCGAGCCCTCGGCCTGCTCCGGGCTCGCCCAAGGCAGGCTCCCGATGAACTCGCCGGTCATCGTCATCATCCGTGGCTCATCGACCCCCGACCCCACGTCGCCCAGCGCGACCTTGGCCAGGCCGAAATCCACCACGATCGGCTCGCCCGAGCGATCAACCCGGATGTTCGAGGGCTTGAGGTCGCGGTGGATGATCCCGCGCAGGTGCGCGTAACCGATCGCGTCGCAGATCTTGCCGAAGAGTCCGAGCGTCGTCCGGATGTCGGGCTTGGGGGTGCGCCCGATGAACTCATCCAGGGTCGAGCCCGAGATGTAGTCCATGACGTAAAAGCAAGACCCGCTCTCGGTGATGCCCGAGTCGTGGATCTTGACGATGTGCGGGTGCGACAACTGGCCCAGAACCTGGACCTCGCGCTCGAATCGCGTCCGCCCGGCCGAGCCTGTGGAAGGCCCGGTGTGCAGCACCTTGAGCGCGACGCGGCGCTTGGTGGCGATCTGCAAGGCCTGGTACACCACGCCCTGCCCGCCGCGATGAATCTCTCCCAGGATCTCGTAACCCTTGAACGAGTCCACCGGCGGCATGTCCGCCCCGCGCCCGGCCCGCTCGGCTTCCAGCAGCGCGCCCTCGATCAGGTCGCGTTCGCTCGCGGGCTGTTTGAAGGATTCCTCAGGCATCGGAGTCTCTGCGCGGCGCGCACCCGCCGCCACTGATCGAACGCACGACGGGCCGCTCACTCACGCGAATCCGAACTGGAGGCCGGGAACGCCGAGCAATGGCAAGCACGCGAAGTTCTCAACGCAGGCCCAGGACGTCCAGTCGCTCGCTCGCGCGTCGCGTTCGCCTTA
>CAZHKB010000218.1:0-5079 GCA_964533405.1 uncultured Phycisphaeraceae bacterium
CGGTACGCGTACCGAAGCTCCTTCACGGTGGCGGTGATCAGCTTGAGTTCGCCCGTCGTCCGCCCGTCCGGCGACAGTTTGAGCGACGCCGACAGCAGGTCCCGGATCAGACGGCCCTCCAGCGACTCGGGCGACAGTCCGCTGGTCTCCTTCACCAGGGCGGCCAGGCGAAACTGAATTTCCGGGTCGTCGGCCTTCTTCAGCCCCGGCGGGGCGGGCAGTCTCGCATCCACCTTGGCCAGCGGGTCCGGCTCGAGCGGATTCTCGACCGGGTTCAGTTCTTCACGGTTGGTCGACATCGGGCCTCCGGGTCGAAAGGGCAGTCGGATGATTGGCCGCTCTCCTCCCCCGCGTGCGCCCCGACCCCCTGCACCGGGGGGAGGCGCCCGCAAGGCTCCGCGATGCGGGCGGAGGGGGCAGTTGGACCGGCCGACCCCCGCACACCCCCTCCGTCGCACGCGCAGCGGCTCGCTCGACACCTCCGCCGCACGCGGAGGAGGCGGCGCCCACCCGGTGGGATGCACCGCGCATTGTCCTATAGTTTCCCGTCCCCCGCCTTGGAATGAATCCGCGCCCTCGTTGGTCCGAATGAGCAATGGTGGATCGCCGCATGCCGAGTTCGCCCGAGTTCGTTCCCTCCCCGACCCTGCCCAACGCGATGCTGGCCAAAGGCCAGCGCGATCCGGGCTCCGGGCGTGGTGACTCGCGCTCCAAACGCAACGACGCAAAGAGCGAACGCCCCGAAGGCTCCCAGGAGCCCGGCAACAACCCCGGCGGCGGCGACGGCAAGGGTCCCAACGGACGCCCCATGCCCCCCACCGGCCCGGGTCGCTGGTTCTTCGTTCTGACCATGGTGGCCATTGCCGTCCTGGCCGTCATGTTCATCTCCAACGGGACCGCCGGTCAGCGCATCACCCTCTCACAGTTCCGCGAGCTGTACGAGTCGGGCCAGATCAAAGAAGACTCGGTGGTCATCCGCGCCGAGGCCGTCACCGCGACCAAGGTCGTGGGTGTCGATGGTCAGGGCGGCACCGTGATGATCGGCCTCAACGCCGCGTCGCGATTGCCCGTCTCCGAAGAGGTCGCCCGGATCACCAATGGCCGCTTCACCAGCATGGGCGACTCGGTCTGGATGCCCGTCCTGCTCACCTTCGGCCCCTTCCTGCTCGTCGTGGGGCTGATCTGGTACTTCATCTCGCGCGGCATCCGCAACGCCGGAGCTGGCGGCGGCATGCTCGGCAACTTCGGCAAGAGCAAGCACCGCCAACTCACCAAGGAAATGACCGGCGTCACGTTCAAGGACGTCGCCGGCATCGACGAGGCCAAAGACGAGTGTACCGAGATCATCGAGTTCCTGCGAAACCCCAAGAAGTTCGCCCGCCTGGGCGGGCGCATCCCCCGCGGGGTGCTGCTCGTCGGCGAGCCGGGCTGCGGCAAGACCCTGCTCGCCAAGGCCATCGCCGGCGAGGCCGACGTCCCGTTCTTCTCGATCTCCGGCTCGGACTTCGTCGAGATGTTCGTGGGCGTGGGCGCCTCGCGCGTCCGCGACCTCTTCAAGTCCGCCAAGGAATCCGCCCCCTGCATCATCTTCCTGGACGAGATCGACGCCGTCGGGCGCCGGCGTGGCGGGGGCTTCTCCTCCGGCGGCCATGATGAGCGCGAGCAGACCCTCAACGCCATCCTGGTCGAGATGGACGGCTTCGCCACCGGCGACGGCGTGATCGTCGTCGCCGCCACCAACCGCGAGGATGTGCTGGACCCCGCGCTCATCCGCCCGGGTCGGTTCGATCGCCGCGTCTACGTCCCGCTGCCCGACATCAAGGGGCGGCTGGAGATCCTGAAGGTCCACTCCAAGAAGGTCAAGCTCGGGCCGGACATCGACCTCGAGCGCATCGCCAAGGGCACGCCCATGTTCTCGGGGGCCGACCTGGCCGCCATCATCAACGAGGCCGCCATTTCCGCCACCCTCCACAACAAGGAGTTCGTCGAGCAGGAGGACATGGAGGAGGCCCGCGACAAGGTCAAGTTCGGTCGCGCCAAGAAGAGCCGGGTCCGCGAGAAAGAAGAGAATATGCTCGTGGCTTACCACGAGGCCGGGCACGCCGTCCTCCAGGCCCTGCTCAAGGACTCCGACCCGCTGCACAAGGTCACGATCATCCCCCGCGGCGACGCCGGCGGCGCGACCTTCAGCCTGCCCGAGAAGGACCGCATGGGCTACAGCATCAAGTGGCTCAAGGCGACCATGAAGATGGCGTGCGGCGGGCGCATCGCCGAGCAGCGGGCCATGGGCGACGCCTCGAGCGGCGCGGTCTCCGACATCGCGCAGGTCACCAAAATCGCCCGCGCCATGATCCTCGAATGGGGCATGAGCGACCGCCTGGGCTTCGTCCGCTACGAGGGCCGCGACACCCGCGAGTTCTTCATGGCCGACAAGGACTACTCCGAGGACACCGCCCGCCTGATCGACGACGAGGTCCGCCGAATCGTCGACGAGGCCTACCAGGACGCCGAGCGCATGCTGGGCGACAACTGGGACAAGGTCGTCGCCGTCGCCGACGCCCTGCTCAAGTATGAGACGCTCACCGCCGAAGAGGTCCACGCCCTCATGCGCGGCGAAAAACTCGTCAAGGCCAGCGTCATCAGCGACCTGCTGGCCGCCGAGCGACGGCGGGCCGCGGCCCCCACCGTCGCCCCCAAGTCCGAGCCCGACCTGCCTCCCGGCGCGATGCCAAGCCCGGCATAGCCCGAACCGGGCGTTGGTCAATTCTTCTTGGGTCGGCAGCCAGCCCGTGATAGGCTCGTGTCGTGCGAGCCCACGCGATCTGGTTGCGGTGCGCCCACACCACGGGAGGCTCCGTATGAACCGGACCGCGCTGGTCTGCACGTCGATTGTTTCGCTCGCACTCACCGGCGGGGCACTGCTGCTGGCCGGGCCGCTGGACCCGCCCGCCGGGCCGGTGACTTCGACGTATAAGACGCTGACCGAGGTCGAGCCGCGCACCGCCATCAACCTCACCAACACGCCCGGCGATGCCGACAGCCTCTTCAAGATCACCCAGCCCGGGTCGTATTACCTCACCGGCAACATCACCGGCGTGGTCGGCAAGCACGGGATCGAGATCGCCGCCCGCGGCGTCACCCTCGACCTCATGGGCTTTGACCTCAGCGGCGTCGTCGGGATGGGAGCCTTCGACGGCGTGACCACCACCGCCGCCGCCCCCGCGCTGCGGAACATCGCGGTGCTCAACGGCTCGATCCGCAACTGGGGTGGTGACGGTGTGGACCTGCTCACCTTCGCCGCCCCGCACGCCCGGCTCGTCGCCATCCAGGCGAGCGACAACGCCCAGCAGGGCATCCAGGTCGCCAGCGCCACCATCCTCATCGACTGCGCGGCGTACACCAACCTGGGACACGGCATCTCCGTCATCGACGCGTGCTCGCTCACTGGATGTACCGCTTCTTCCAACGGAGTCTGGGGGATCCTCGCCCAGACCGGATGCTCGATGGTGAACTGCTCGGCGTCGGCGAATGGCAACGACGGAATCAACGCCCTGAGCAGCTGCTCGCTGCTCAACTGCACCGCCTATAACAACGCCGTCGCCGGCATCAGCGCCTTCAACGGCGCCTCCATCTCCAACTGCTCCGCCTTCGGGAACACGCTTGACGGCATCTACGCCGGCATCGGCAGCACTGTCGTCGGCTGCACCGCCCAGCTCAATGGCCGGGCCGGAATCCAGTGCGAGTCCGACTCCCTCATCCGCGGCAACACCTGCGACTTCAACACCGTGTACGGGATCAACGCCACCGACGAGCGCAATCGCATCGAGGGCAACAGCTGCACGCGAAACGCCCGCGGGATCGAGATGAACATGGCCCACAACGTCATCATCCGCAACACCTGCTCGGGCGACGGAACCCACTGGATCTTCCCCGCCAACAACGTCTTCGGACCCATCATCGATCGACGCGCCCCGGGCAGCCCCGCCGTCACCGGGTTCGCGGCCCCCGGGACCATGGGCACGACCGACCCCAACGCCAACTTCTCGTACTGAGACGGACCCGCCCGAACGCCCAACCGGAGCACGCGAGCCTTCCAACCGCGAACAACGCCCGACGTGTTACGCTGGGCGACATGGACGCCAAAGGCCCCACCGAGTCCTTCTGGATCGACATGGCCGACACCATGTTTCCGCCCGAGCGCATCGCCGCCGCCGATGCCGAGGTCCAGGCCTATTCCAAACTCCTCGCGCTCGACCGACCCCTCGACATCCTCGACATGCCCTGCGGCGTCGGGCGACACTCCATCGCTTGGGCACGCCGCGGCCACCGCGTCACCGGCGTCGACATCACCCAGTGCTACCTCGACCGGGCCCGTGCCACGCCTGTCGCTGCCTTGAGCGACGGTCGTGCCCCCGGCCCCATCACCTTCGTCCACGCCGACATGGCCGCGTTCAACCGACCCGCCTCCTTCGACCTTCTCACCAACCTGTGGACCTCCTTCGGCTACGCCGACACCCCCGAGGGCGATGAGGCCGTCGCCCTCTCCTTCTTCCGCGCCCTGCGCCCCGGCGGGCGTTTGCTCATGGACCTGGCCGGCAAGGAGGTCGTGGTCCGCCGCTTCCAGACCCACCGGTGGCACCCGCGCGAGGGCCGCGCACTCATTCTTGAAGAGGCACGCGTGCTCGACGCCTGGCGATCCGTCGCGATGCGCTGGATCGCCATCGAGCCGGGCCACGACGGACAAGGCGCCTGCGTGAAGGACCAGACCACGCGCTTGCGCCTCTACAGCGCGTGCGAACTCACCGACCTGCTCCGGCGTGTCGGATTCCGCGACTGCCGCGAGTTCGGCTCCTCCGCCGGCGTGCCCTACGACCACGAGGCCACCCGTCTGGTCGTCATCGCGACCAAGCCTTGACCGTGCCCCGCCGTGCCGCGCCGTGCCGCGGCCGGGCCACCGAGTCCGCCGGCTTTGAGGCGGATTCGATGCCGATCAACCACTCGCGCACGTCCACGCCCACCTCCCGCCGCCGCCGGAGTTGCCAGCCACCAGCCACTCGATCGAGCCGTCATCGCGGACGA
>CAZHKB010000219.1:0-5047 GCA_964533405.1 uncultured Phycisphaeraceae bacterium
GCCAAGGCCCACTAAGGAACAGGTCGACGCAGAGGCGCGCAGCGCGGCGGGGCCAGTTGTGGCTTGCTCGGCGCGCCCTGCGACGCTCCGGCGAGAGTTGTCTCGGGCACGGCGGCCAGGGCGCGTCGCGCGGCGTGTGGACGGGGAGCATCAGACGTCAGAGCGGCGGCTGGTGGCACGATTGCGCGACGGAGGCTTTCTGCTCGGAGACCTGGGCTTGGGAGAGCTCCGCCGGGTGCCGGGGAGCGTCGTGTAAAAACAAAGCACCAGCCACGCAGGGCCGTGGCTGGCGGGGTGCGTTGGATTGCGGGCCGGATCTCAGGCGGCGGTGTACTGGCCGCGAGCGATCTTCTTGATGAGGGTGCTGCGGATAAGGGCCTGGTTGACGATGGTGCGGAAGTTGGGGGAGGTGGTTCGGTAGCCGGCCTCCTGGACGGCGGCGGCGACTTCGGTCACGCCCATGGTCTTGCCCTTGAGGACCTTGGCGAGCGCCTCTTCGAGATTGCTGTCGTTGCGAGGGCGCTTGCGACCGGCGGGGATCATCACACGCGGGCGGCGGCCAGCGCGGCCCCCCGCACCGCTGGTGAGGCCGAAGGCGGCGAGTTCGCCCTCGAGTTGCGCGAGCTCGGCGGAGAGCACGCGGTGGCGGGTCTGGAGCTTGCCCACCTGGCCCTCGCGGCGACCGAGTTCGGCGCGGAGGTCAACAGTGGAGATCACCTTGAGCCCGCGCCCGCCGCGGCGACCAGCCTTGCCGGGGGGACGACCACGCCTGCTTGCTTTCTTGGCCATTGTCTTCTTGCGCTCCTTGTGCCTGGCGTGCTTCCCGGCGATTTCCCGTTGATGGGGGCGAGGTTGCGTTGCGCGGCACGAATCCTGACCGATCTGCGAACACACAGCGAACATGAATCGTAATGCACAGTGACGGCAAACTTGTGATTGGGACGTTACTCCAATCTAACGTCAAAATCAACTCCCCACACACAAAGTTGTGGATTGCGTCGGCGAGCGCGAATCGGAGCGGCGATGTTCACAGCAAGTGACAGGGGCCGGGTTCCGCCATCGGAACCCGGCCCCCGGTCGCGCCTTCACATGGGAGAGTCATTCGCCGTCGGGGTGATTGGCCAGGGTCGAGGAACGCTCGGCCACGCGCTCCTGGCGGTAGGTCTGGAGCGCGGATCGCCGCTGGGCGTAGGTGAGATCTCCGAGGCCCAGGCGCTGCACGAGACGCTGGCGCCGCTCCATGCGGCGCTGGTACCTGTCGTCGGACTCGCGAGCGAGGCGACGGGCCTCACGGCGTGCTTTCATACGATCGGAGAGCGAGCTTCCATTGCTGGATGAGGCGACGCGGGACCCGTTGTTGCCTCCGCCGGACACGGACCCGTTGTTTCCCCGGGGTCGATTGAGGGCGTTGGCGGCGGCCTGTGGGGTGATGGGCCTGCTGCTGATGCGCAGGCCGTTGTTCCCACCGGAGGATGAGCCGCCGCTGCCGTTGGGAGGAGGAGGCGGGGGTCCGCCGCCGTTGGGCTTGCCGGGACCGCCTGCACCGCCGGAGCCACCGGCGGGAGAACCTGCGCCCGCGCCGCCAGCGGGTGCGGCGCCACCACCGGAGCCGCCGCCACCACCACCGGGCGCGCTGCCTCCCCCACCACCGCCGGGGGCGGCACCGCCGCCACCGCCCGCGCTGGCACCACCGGTGCCGGGCTCGGGATCGGGGTCAGGGCCGCCACCCGCACCGGAGCCAGAGCTGGAGCCAGAGCCGGAGCCGGAGCCAGAGGAGCCCGTGCCGGGATCGGGATCGGGCAACATGCCCGAGCCTGCGCCAGCGCCGCCGGCGGATTGCCACTGCCTGGGGTCGCTGAGCAGGTCCTGCGGGATGTTGTGGAGCCAACCTTCCTTGGCGGACCAGTTGCCCGTCATGCGTGTGTTGACCTCGTAGGACACGATGACGTATCCCTGGTCGGACATCTGCTGCCAGTACTGGTTTTTGATGGCGTCGGTGGGAACCTGGCCGCGGTAGTGCTGCCAGAGGTCCATGCGGGTGTTGATCCAGGTCTCGTGGCCTGGAAGAAGGAAGTCGGCCAGGATGGGCGGGGTCTGGATGTGATGGAGCCCCTCGACCCAGGTCGGAGCGATGACGTGCTGGAAATCGGGGCCGGAGGGCTCGACGACGAACCTCAGGTGGGGGTAGCGTTCCTTCATCATCTCGATCCAGCGGAAGCCGTCCCATCCGGGTGTGTAGACGAAGGCATCAAGCCCGATGGTGTCAGCACCGCGCTCGACGGCGAGGTCGAGTTCTGCGAATCCGCGCGCGACGTGGTCGGGATTGTCGGGATCGAACGACTCGGTGATGTCGGTGTCCCAGGTCTTCATCACCTGGCTGGAGCGCCCCCACCAGAAGCCCAGGTCGATGCCCTGGTCGCTGACTCGCTCCTTGAGGAGGGAGGCGGTGCTCTCGACAAGCGGGGCGTTGGACATGGCGGTCATGAACTGGAAGGGGAAGTTCATGTCGGCGTGCTGGCGGAAGACGCCGCTGGGGCACCAGAGCATGACCCGCTCGTAGCCGCGCTCGGGGGCGGTGGCCAGGTAGTTGGTCCAGGGGCTCCAGCCGCTGAGATCGGGTCGGCGGCTGTTTCCGTCGTATCCGTAGATGTTCGACGAACTGAGGCTGTTGACGTTGGCGATGAAGGAACCGATGACGGGGCGTGGGTCGCGCTCGTAGCGGACGGGTCCGTACATCTCCTGGAAGTAGTCGCGGTAGGGGATGAGGGTGGTGAGCCAGTGGCGCTGGTTCTCGACGACTCGGAGGCTGAGTGTGTACTGGCGGGTCTCGCCGGGCTGCATCTCGCCGAGGAGCTCGAACTCGCCGTTCCAGCACTGTCCTGACTGAATGAACTGGCCGCCGGGGACGTGGAAGTTGACGCGGAGGCCGTGCTCGTACTCGAGGATGGGGTAGTTGAGGCTCATGCCCAGGGTGTACTGGTCATCGCGGAGGACGCCGATGGGGCTGTAGAGGTCCTCGGGATAGTTGTGGTTGCCGGTGGTGAAGCGTCCGCCGCGGGAGTCAAACTCGACGAAGTGTGCGTCGTGGCGGAAGTCTCCGGTCTCGATTCGGTTTCCAAACCGGATGCCGCCGATGCCGATCTTTCCGAGCGGCTGGGCCTCTGGCGTCTCGTTGATAAGGGTGATGACGATGTCGGCGCCGCCGTCGACGGGCAGGAACTCTCGGCTGACGCTGAGGTTGGACTCGTAGGCGATGGGCAGGTTGTTCGGGCTGACCACCGCGTGCCCGCGGACGTTATCGGTGATGGTGATAAACCCCGCAGAGTTCATGGTGGCGACGAAGCGCCCGGTGGGCGCGGGGGTGCCGCTGCCGCCGCCGGGACCGCTGGGACCACCGCCCGTGGGCTGGCCTCGAGCGATATCGATGACGGGCATGGTGCATCCGGCGGCCACAACGAGCGCGAGGATCATGGAGGAGCGTGCGGTGGTGTTCATGGCAATGCCCACGATCGACCGCGGACGCGCGGCCCTTGCCTTACACGCCGCACTGTCGCATTTGTTTCGCACGTGGTGCCTCCTGCGGAAAGTCTGATGGACATGGCGACGGCGGAGCCCAAGAACCATGCCGGATTGCTTGACACGAGCCTGATCGTATTGCGCGACCCGGATGCGGCCCGAACTGGGCGGAGAGAACGGAACCGGGACGTGAGACGTGCGGGTTGCGCGAGCGCCGAGGGTCGCACACCCCCCAGCATTCCCGAGGACCTGAATGGGGGGAGGACACCCGATATAGTGGCCTCCCACGCGAGGAACCAACGGAAGACATGAGCGGGCACGCAATCAACGCGAGGGGCGGGCACGGGCAGGCGGGCGCGAGCGCGCCGCGGCTGCGGGTGGTGATCCAGCAGCCTGCGCTCGCGAAGTATCGCGTGCCGGTGTTCCGGGAACTGGCGTCGCGGCCTGGGATCGACCTGTTGCTGGTGTTCGCGGACGACGGCAAGGTGCCGAACGTCTCGACGGAGGATTTTCGGTCGGTCTTCGTGCCGCTGAAGACGTGGCGCGGCCCTGGGCCGCAGGTGTTCTGGCACCCGGCCCAGACGAGGTACGCGACGCGGGAACACGCGGACGTGATTGTGCTGGTGTGGAACACGCGGTTTCTGAGTCTGTTCCCCGCGCTGCGCAGGGCGCGGCGGCATGGGGTCGGTACGGTGCTGTGGGGGCACGGGGAATCCAAGAAGGATCGCGGGTGGGCGACGTTCATGCGTCGGCGGCTGACGCGGCTTGCGGATGCGACGCTGTTTTACACCCGGACCATGGCAAAGCGATTCATCGCGGCGGGTGCGGAACCGGGGCGGACGTTCGTGGCGCCCAACAGCGTCGATCAGACGCAGATCGCGGCGGCCCGGGATGCGTTCAGGGCCGACAGCGGGGCGATGCAGCGCGTGCGGCGCGAGCATCGGTTGACGGCGGGGCGGACGATCCTGTTTGTGTCAAGGCTGGAGCCCAAGAACCACCTGCACCTGCTGCTGGAGGCGGCGGCGGCGCTGCGGGAGGAACTGGTCGGGCTGCGGGTGCTGATCGTGGGCAAGGGTGAAGACGAGGAGCGGCTGCGCGGCGTGAGCGCCGGGTTGGGGCTGGATGAGGTCGTGACCTTCTTCGGGGCGATCTATGACGAAGAGCGACTGGCACCGCTGTTCTGCGCGAGCGATGTGTTCTGCTATCCGTCGAACATGGGCCTGAGTTTGTTGCACGCGTTCGGATATGGGCTGCCGACGGTGACCGGGGGCAACGCGAGATTGCATGGGCCGGAGATCGAGGCGCTGCGGCATGAGGACAACGGGCTGCGGTTCCGCCATGATGATCTTGGGGAGTTGAAGGGCGCGCTTCGGCGGGTGCTGACCGATGATGGGCTGCGGGCGCGGCTGGCGGAGGGTGCGGCGCGGACGGTGGCGGGCGAGTACTCGATCCGGAACATGGTGGACGGGCTGGAGGCGGCGATCCGGCACGCGGCGGAGAGGGCGGGGGCGAGGCGGAGGACGTGACTGCG
>CAZHKB010000220.1:0-5047 GCA_964533405.1 uncultured Phycisphaeraceae bacterium
AGTGAGCGCCCGGCGTCGGTGGTGCTGCGCGAGGAGGGCGAGAGCGTCGCGGCGATGATGGACCCGGCGAACAAGTCGCTGGCCGATGCGTTGAAGATTACGTTCCGTCTGCTGCAGCTGGCGATGGTGGTGCTGCTGGGGCTGTTCGTGTTCAGCGGGTTGCAGCCGGTGAGGGAGGGCGAGAGCGGGCTGCGGCTGATGTTCGGGCGATTGGAGGAGCGGGATGTGGCGCCCGGGATGCGGTTCGCGCTACCCGCGCCGGTGGGCGAGATCGTGCGGGTTCCGACGGGCAACGTGGAGATCGAGGACGCGACGGCGTTCTATCCGTTCGCGTCTCCCGAGCAGCGGGCGCAGGGGGCCCAGGGGTTGCCGTATTCGGCGGAGCTCGATCCGTCGCGGGATGGGTCGGTGCTCACCGGCGATCAGGCGGTGGCGCACCTGATCCTGAAGATCCAGTACCGGCGGAGCAATCCGGCGCTGTACGCCGAGAACGTGCTGGACACGGGGACCGAGGGCCTGCTGGTGCTGAGCGCGGCCCGTCGGGGAATGGTGCGTGCGTGTGCGGAGGTTTCGATCGACGACCTGCTGCGGGAGCAGGAGGCCGGGGCGATCGCGGGTCGGGCGCTGACGGTGGCGCAGGCGACGCTGGACGAGGCGAGCAGCGGGATCACGATCGAACGGATCAACCTGGTGCAGCGGATCCCGCCGCGGTATCTGCTGGACGCGTTCAACAAGGTGCAGAACGCGCAGAGCGCGCTGGAGAAGACGCTGGAAGAGGCGCGGACGGCGGAGAACCAGATGCTCAACTCGATGGCCGGGCTGGCGTCGCGGCACCTGATCGATCTGATCGACCAGTATGACCGGGCGATTGACCAGCGTGCGACGATCGAGGCGGGCGGGGCGATCGAGGCGGGTGAGATGCTGGAGGCGGGGGCGATTCTGACGAACATCGACGCGATGCTCGAGGGGCGCGCGGTGACGTTGAATGGTGAGACGCTGGAGAACCTGACGTCCGGGCAGGCGACGGCGATCCTGCAGCGGGCGGCGGTGGACCGGTCGAGGCTGGTGAACGGGCGGCAGGCCGCGCTTCAGATGTTCCTGGCGAAGCTGGAGCAGTACGAGAACAACCCGAGCGTGATGCTGCAGCGGGAGTGGTCGTCGGCGATGGCGGTGCTGCTGTCGCGGGACTTCGTCCAGAAGTATGTGGCGCCGTTTGAGGGCGGAAGGCTGGTTCTGGACATCAATCAGGATCCCAACATCATCCGGGAGCTGGATGAGGCGATCAAGCGTCGCGAGGCGACGGCGGCGGCGCTCGAGCGGACCAACACGTTCCTGAACCAGAGGTTTGACACGCCGACGGGTGGGTCGTTCGCGCGGCCTGATTGATGTGTGGTGGGAGGGGCTGGAAGGCCCGGCCGCCTCGGTCTGGGACGGCCTGGAAAGCCGATCTTGCTTGACGGTGCCTTTTCGACTCTCCGTCTTGTGGCAGCTTGGCTTTGTGGTCTCTTTGGCCTGTTTCCCTCTCGGACTTCCCATGGCACGACGCGGCTTCACAACTCGGGGTTCTGGACAGAGCGTGGTGGTGTGCCAGGGGCTCATCAAGACGTTCAAGGACTTTTGGATGCGTGACCGCGCCCGCGCGGTCGATGGCGTGACGTTCGAGATCAACCGGGGCGAGGTGTTCGGGCTGCTGGGTCCGAACGGCTCGGGCAAGAGCACGACGATCAAGGTGCTGCTGGGGCTGCTGAGGGCGACCAAGGGGCGGGTGGCGGTGTTCGGGTTGCCTCCCAGCGACGTGGAGACCAAGAAGCGGATCGGGTATCTGCCGGAGGAGTCGTTCCTGTATCCGTTCCTGAACGCGCGGGAGACGCTGGACTACTACGCGAAACTCTTTGAGATCGACCATCGGACGCGTAGCAAGCGGATCGACGAGCTGCTGGACATGGTGGGGCTCAAGTCGGCGCAGTTCCGGCAGGTGCGGGAGTACTCCAAGGGAATGCAGCGGCGCATCGGGCTGGCCCAGGCGCTGATCAACGACCCCGAACTGCTGATCCTGGACGAGCCGACGAGCGGGCTGGATCCGATCGGCACCAAGCAGGTCAAGGACCTGATCATCGAACTCGGGCGGCGGGGCAAGACGATCTTGCTTTCGAGCCATCTGCTGGCGGACGTCGAGGATTGCGTGAGCCGTATGGTGATCCTGTACGGCGGGAAGATCCGAGCCGAGGGCACATGCGAGCAGTTGCTGGAATCGACGAGCCGTACGACGATCGAGACCGAGACGCTGGATGACGCGACGGTGGCGGAGATTGATGGTCTGATCCGGCGGCGTTCGGGGGGTGACCACTCGGTGCTGCGGGTGTCGAGGCCCCGGCAGCGGCTGGAGGACCTGTTCCTGGACATCGTGGAGAAGGCGCGTGCGGAGATGGCGCCGACGTCCGGTGCGCGGCATGACGGGCAGACGGCGTCGTTCCTGCTGGGCGGGCCGGTGGTGGGCGATGACCTGATCTCGTCGCTGACGAGCGATGTGGAGGAGCCGGGGGCCGCGGGGCCGATGGCGCCGATGCAGGAGGCGCGGGTCGGGGCGGCGCGGGCGGCGGAGCCTTCGGAGGAGATGATCAGTTCGCTGCTGCGTGATGCGTCTAGGCCGCGGGATGGGGATGAGGGTGGGGAGTCGCGCGGGGGTGAGGATGGCGAGCGGGGCGATGGCGCGGATGAACTGGGCGCCGTTGCGTCCGTCGCGGCCCGGGATGCGGCGGCGCGGGCGAGGGATGGGCGAGCGGATGTGGTGAAGGGGCCAGCGGCGGCGCCAGCGCCGAATCCCGCGCGTGGTTTGCCTCCGGCGCGATCCGCGGCGGGCAAGCCTCCTGCGGCGCCAGCGAACGTGGATGACGACCTGATCCGGAATCTGCTGGGCGACAAGGGTGACAAGGGCGATGGGACGGCCGGGGGCGCCGGTGGGGCGCAGGGGAGCAGGACGTGAAGTGGCGCGATGTGATTGCCCGCGCGGACCGGATCCAGAAGTCGCGAGCGTTCAAGATCGCGGCGTCGGTGGTGGTGGTTGCGGCGGCGATCGCGGTGTTCTCGGTGTACGCGGTGCAGCGTGGCCTGGAGGCGACCGAAGGGACGCTGGGGTCTGGCGCGGGCATCGCGGCGCGTGCGGATGGGGCGCAGGCGTCAGGGGCGACGCCGAATCCGGGGTTGTCGGATGGGCAGGCGGGCCCGGCGGCGGTGGATGAGGAGGCCGCGGCGCTGGGAGCCAGCGCGGGGGTTGCGGGGACAACCAAGCGGGCCATGGACCGGGTTCTGGCGGGTCGTGAGGACATGACGAGCCTGGCGGTGGGGCTGGCGGTGGTGTCGGGGCTGACGATCGTGGTGATCTGGCTGGGGTTGTTCCTGACGCACCTGGCGATCGCGGTGGTGATTGTGGGGATCGCGTACCCGATGACGCAGTTCCGCCCTGTGCGGACGTACGGGTCGATGCTGCTGGGTGTGGCGGCGCTGGCGTGGGCGTTCAACGTTGGGCTGGCGGTGGTGCGGCTGCTGTACTCGGGGTCCAACCCGGTGCTGTCGGTGGCTCGGAACGTGCTGTCGGAGGCGGTGCGGCTGAAGCTGTCGCTGGTTTTCATCCTGCTGCTGATGTTCCTGCTGGCGACGCTGCCGATGCTGCTGGACCCGCAGACGCCGCTGCGGTACCGGGTGCAGGCGTTCCTGCAGTACTCGACGGGCGGTGCGTTCTGGCTGATCGCGGTCTTGACGTTGCTGTTCAGCGTGTCGACGGTGACGCTGGAGCAGCGGAGCAAGATCATCTGGCAGACGATGACCAAGCCGGTGGCGGCGTGGCAGTACATCCTGGGCAAGTGGCTGGGGGTGGTGGGGCTGAACGCGGTGCTGCTGCTGGTGTGCTCGGCGGGCGTGTTCCTTTTCACGGAGTACCTGCGTTCGACGCCGGCGATGGGCGAGGTGGCGGCGTATGTGCCGGAGAACCGCGGCGAGCGGATCACCGAGGACCGGCTGATTCTGGAGACGCAGGTTCTGCAGGCGCGGGTGTCGGTGCTGCCGCCGCCGGATTTGTCGCCCGACGATCCGGAGTTTCAGGCGGCGGTGCGTGACTACATCGTGGGAATCCAGAACACGGACCCTGTGTTCAAGGCGGCGGAGAACGACGTGCAGCGAAGGGCCGCGCTGGACGCGCTGTACGAGCGGATGCACGAGGAGTTGTACCAGAGCCAGGTGACGAAGCTGAGATCGATCGAGCCCGGGCAGGGCCGGCCGTTCGTGTTCGAGGGGCTGAGGTACGCCGCGTCGAACTCGGAGCCGTTGATCCTGCGGTACAAGTTCGACGCGGGATCGAACCAGCCCGACGAGTCGTACCGGGTGACGCTCGTGGTGGGGGATCGGTACTTCCTGGTGCGAGAGGCGAGCATCGGGATGTTCCACGCGGTGCCGATCGCGCCGGTGATCGTGGTGCCGCTGCCGGGGAGCAGCCGGCCCTTCGGGGTGACGGTGGACGACCCGCAGTTCGCCGATCTGGAGGCGATGATGGAGGCGGGCGCGACGGAGATCGAGTATCTGGAGGCCGGGGATCTGATCGGGCCGGAGGGGACGCTGCAGGTGGACATCGCCAATGGCGAGGTGACGACCCGGTACACCAACCCGGACCCGATGACGTTCCCGCCGGACGGGGTGGAGATCTCGTATCCGCACGGGGGATACCGGGGGAACTTCGTGCGGGTGGTGTTGGTGCTGTGGGTGAAGCTGGCGTTCCTGGCGATGCTGGCGATCGCGGCCAGCACGTTCCTGTCGTTCCCGGTGGCGTGCATGGTGGCGATGGCGACGTTTCTGGCGGCGGAGAGCTCGGGGTTCCTGACGGTGGCGCTGGAGACGTTCAACTACCACGACCAGGAGAACCAGGTCGTTTTGGCCAAGTATGTGATCTTTACGGTGGCGTCGGCGGTGGCCGGGCTGTTCGGGGTGTACCACGACCTGGACCCGATCGGGCGGATCGTGGATGGTCGGCTGCTGGCGTGGTCGAGCGTGGCGGTGG
>CAZHKB010000221.1:0-5002 GCA_964533405.1 uncultured Phycisphaeraceae bacterium
CCCCACGGCTCTCCGCCCCATCCGCTCAGGCGAGTACGCCAGCACCCCCCACATCAAGGGGCTCCCCGTCGTCCGCCGCCTTTATGGCCCGCCGGAGCCCTGCCCGCTCCGGTACCGCGCCACCGCCGCGGTCGTCGATGCCGCCATCGTTCTGCTCCTGCTCGCCGTCTTCATCCCCACCGCGCGCACCATCGCCCACTCCCTCGCGGGTCCGCCAGGTGCCGACGCCCGCACCCTCTGGCTCGCCACCATCCTCGCGCTGGCCATTATCCCCTGGCTCTACCACGCCGGGCTCGACTGCGCCCCTTGGCGCGGCACCCCGGGCAAGGCCATGTTCGAGATCCGCGCCGCCACCTCCTCAGGCGACCGCCTCACCTTCCGCCGCGCCTCGGTCCGCCACTTCGCGCGCCTGGTCTCGCTCGCGCCCCTGGGCGCGGGCTACTTCCTCGCCTGGGCCGATCCCGCCCTTCGCACCTGGCATGACCGGCTCACCCGCACCGCCGTCGTCCGCACACCGCCGGTCTGACCGAGCCGCGAGCGTCCGCTCGCAACGCATCGCGCCACCCGCCCCGGCCGGAAGCATCTGGTGAAGCCGCCAGCCCGTGCTTCGCGGTCGGGCCGCCAACCCGCCGCGGCCCCGGATGAGCGGCCCGACCGTGAAGAAGGGCTTCGATCCACGGCGCATTGACGAACTCTGCACCACCACGGAACCACGCTCCGCGTGCCCACGCCCAGGGCTCCGCAAAGAGCAGCGGGGAAGGGCGTTCGCCCTTCCCCGCCGCGCACTGATCTGACCGGCTCAAGACGACTTCAGCAACCCGCGGCGTACGCCGTCAGGTAGTAGAAGAAGTCGTCGTTGTTGATGATCCCGTTGGGCGCGCCATGCCCCGCCGAGCCCGGCACCGCGAACGTCGTCACGTCCGCCACCGCCGTGTTGCCCGCCGAGTACGCGCTCAGGAAGTAGAAGAAGTCGCTGCTGTTCAGCACACCGTTGGGCTGCCCATACCCGAAGGTGCCGGGCAGGTTGCTCGCCGTCAGGTCCGGGGCGCACTGGGGCGACGACTCGAGCACGATCGCCCGCACGTCAATCTGGAACTGCTGCTGGGCCTCGATCGCCCCCGTGTCGGGGTTGATCGTCAGCACGCGCCGATCCTCGGTGGTCATCAGCAGTTTGCCGTTGTCGGTCGCCAGCCCGGTGGCGGGGATGCCCGTCCAGTGGCCCAGCAGGAGCGCGCCGTTGTTGATGTCGAACTTGATGAGGCTCCCGTTGACGTCCACGCCCCAGAGGTGGTTGCCCATCATGGCCAGGCCCTCGAGCTGCCCGATGCAGCCGCAGGCGGCGTAGTTGAAGCCACCGCTGGTGGGGTTGCCCTGCCAGACACCGGCGGGCCCGCCGACCAGCAGGTCGTCGCCGTGCATGACCATCGAGTGGACCTCATTGGGCGCGCTGAACGTGCGGATGAACGCGCCGGTGGCGGGGTTGACGGTGACGATCTGGCCGCTGACATCGGCGATGAGCAGGTTGCCCTGGTAGGACGCCAACGCGCTGCAGCTGACACTGACCTGGTACGACCCGAGTACCTGGCCGTTGGCCAGGCTGATGCGGTAGACCCAGCCCGAGTTGGTGCCCAGGTAGACCACGCCGTTCAGGACGTGCATCGAGTCGATCGGCCCGCCGCAGGTGCCGAAGAACTGCGGATTCCCGCCCGGGAGCGAGACCTTGTTGACCAGACCGGAGTGCCCGCCCACGAGCACGGTCCCCGCCATCGCCGAGCACGAGAGCCCCGCCACGCACGCAATCGCCAACAGAGTCTTCTTCATGACCAATCTCCTGAGGCCCCCAGGCCCGGTGTGTTCAACCCGTGGCGACCCGACCCATCTCGGCCCGCCGACCCAAGATGTCTGTGGGCGCAGCCCGCCTTGCAAGTGCCGAGCCAAGTTCCGTCTCGCGGCCCCACGACGCGATCGCCCGGCCGCGGGTCGATGGCATCCGCTTGCGGATCACGGGCCGGGCCATCCCTTCTCCGACGGGGCGCATGGAAACAGGGGCGGGCCTTTGGCCCACCCCCGCACATGATCGCCCCGCTCCGTGTCTGTGCGCGGCCTGCTTTATGCCGCCTCCGCATCCGGCGCTGAAGCCGGTGAGGTAGAAGAAAAAGTCGTCGTTGTTCACCACCCCGTTGGGCACGCCATACCCCCCCTGCCCCGGCACCGCGCCCGTGGTCATGTCCCACTTGCACAGACCGCAGACGGTTACGTCCAGACCCTGGTAGGTCGGCGCGGTCGTGATGATCGGCGTGCTCGCGTGCCAGGAGTTGAGCCCGAACATCCCGGTGACCATCAACACCGGTCCCAGCAGGCGGGGCACGCTGCCGTACAGTGGATCGACGCCCTCTTGGATAGGGAATCGCCCATTGCCGCAGGTGGTCGACCACTTGCACGCCGGCTCGACGGCGTAGCCCAGGCGCTCCGCGCCCGGGAGCGTGTTCCTGAGCCGGCTGCCCACCATCACGGGCAGCTGCGCGGGCGCTGGCGTCAGCGCCAGGCCGCGAAACCCGGTGCGCAGCGGCGGCCCGCTGCCGAAGTCGCCCAGCTGGTAGGCCGTGGGCTTGAACATGGCGTCGAGCACCATCATCCCGGCCATCTGGCCGCGCATGGTGGTCCCGACGAGGTAGGCATGGTGGGGGGCGACGGCGGTGCCGCACCACGTTGATCTGGTCGCGCGCATCCCGCCGTGGGCCGGCTCGAGGTCTACATCGAACCGGAGGTCCCACCGCGGAACCATTGAGTTCAGGTCACGGATTCGGGCCACGCGAGTCCGCATCGGCGGGCCTGCCGAGGCGCCCACGCTCGTGCCGGCAACCAGCAACTCGGCGTTGTTCCCCACCATCTCGATGGCGTGGAAGTGCGAGTCCGACGCATCCAGATCCCAGTACTCCCACAGGCCGGTGAACTGGCTGGCGTAAGGCTGCGTGGGGTCGAGCCGGACGATGCAGGCCGTATCAGACCCGATGGTAGAGTCGATCATGGAGCCGGCCCCGTAGATCCGCTCGTCGTCCTGCCGCACGATGTCGGGCAGGAGGATCCGGCGGCCGTTGCTCGCCCGGAGCGTGTGGCTCGAGAGGTGCGCCCCGCCCGCGCTGTAGTACGCCACCCTGCTCTGCACCCCGCTATCCGCCCCGTCGGTGATGCTCACCGCGTCGATCACCATGATCCGCCCGTCGCTCAGCTCAATCGCCTCCGCGTGCCCGTCGCTCAGCGCGCTGAAGCGCGACCCCGTCGCCCAGAGCACATTCAGGTTGGCGTCGAGGCGCATCACCAGGCTGAAGCCCGCGTAGCCCGGCACATCGGTCGTCCCGACGGCCAGGACGTCCCCACCGCGAGGACCAGCCCGCACACCGCCGAAAGACGCCGCTTCTTGGATTCGTGACGCTCCATGGCGAACCTCCTTTGCCGGTTGACCGCTCCAGCGACTTGGCCGGGGCGGCAATCCCGCATGCTGTCTCGGCCTTGGGCAGATACCCTCAGGCCCCGCATAGACTCGCAAGTGAGGGGGCGGTTCTCTCACCACCAGGACCGGTTAAATGGAGAAAGAGGCGGGCCCGCCGGCCCGCCTCTTCAGTCCTGTTTTCCGTCGTGCCCGACCGTAACTGTGCGCAAAGTCAAGTCCCGAGCCTTCTCGGGGCTCTCTCAGCACCCCGCGTTGAAGATCGTCAGGTAGTAGAAGAAGTCGTCGTTTGTGACCACGCCATTGGGCACGCCATACCCCGGCTGCCCGGCGATCGCGCCCGTCGTCAGGTCCGCCAGCTCGATGTTGCCCGCGTTGAACTGCGTCAGATAGAAGAAGAAGTCGTCGTTGTTCACGATCCCGTTCGGCACGCCGTACCCGGGCTGGCCCGCGATCGCGCCGCTCGTCAGGTCCGCCGGGCACCCCGTGTCCAGCGAGATGTCACCGGTCGCGGCCAGCGAGTACCCCTGCGGAGCACCCGCCTGCACCGCCTGGGCCGTGATCGTGATCGTCCACTCGCCCACACCCGGGCTGTTCACCAGAACCATCTCAACGTTGTTCTTGGTGTCGAACGCGCCGCCGGTCGAGGACACCCCGCCCGTGAACACGTTCCCGCGATACACCGTCGCCCCGCCGGGCGCGGTCACGGTCAGGTCAAGATTGTTGGTCGCCGCCGCCGATGCCCCCGCGGCGGCCGCCGGCTCCGTCCACACGATCGTCACCTTCAGGGGCTGCCCGCTCGAATCGACGTTGATCACATAGTTCGCCACGCCCGACGTCGCGAGGCCCGCGGCGTTGCGCACATCCTCCACATACAACTCCTGCGCATCGCCCGGGAAGTACAGCGCGTTGTCCAGCAGGATCCGCCCCCAACCCTCCAGATTGCTCGGGAACCCCGCCACGCCCGTCATGTCCACCGCCGAGTTGAGCATCACCGCCTTGAGCATCGCCGCCGTGGGCGTCATCGCGTTGCCCGGTGTCGCCGTGCCCGTCGGGTAGAACCCGTCCATGAAGTACTGCCGCACCAGCATCGCGCACCCCGCCAGCGCGGGCGTCGCCATCGAGGTTCCCGAACTGCTCGCCGTTCCGCACGTCGTGCTGCTGCTGGCCGATAGCGTGTTGCACCCGGGCGCATAGATCTCGGGCTTCCGTCGCCCGTCCGCCGTCGGCCCCACCCCGCCCGTGCAGTGGCTCGCCTGGCTGGGCGTGTCGCTCGTCGCCCCGCACGCCAGCAGGTTCTTCGCGTTCTCCGGGTTCTTCATCGTCGACGTGTTGGTCACCGCGAACAGCACCAGGCTGTCCTCGAAGTCGTACATGAACCGGTCAATCCCGCGGCACAGGCCGTTGTACGCCGTCGTCCCATCATCGCCCCACGAGTTCGTGTGGACCCGCGCCCCCTGGTTGTGGTGCTGCAGCAGCACCGTGTACATCGCCGTGTCCGTGAACGCCGGGATGTCATCGAACACCAGCCGCCCCTCATACGCGATCCCGCGC
>CAZHKB010000222.1:0-5000 GCA_964533405.1 uncultured Phycisphaeraceae bacterium
GTCGAAGAGAGCCTGGGGGTTGGCGGCGTTGCCCGGGAAGGGGGTGAAGGCCGGGACGGCGAGGCCAGCGCCGCTGGGGCTGTCGCCATAGTAGAAGGAGTCTCCGGGCTTGATGGCGGGGTCGGCGGGCCAGGTGAGGGTGATGGCGGCGGCGTCGCCGCGGTTCTTGAAGGAGCGTTCGAGTTCGTGCGGGAAGGTGACGGAAGAGATGACCGAGATGCGTTTGTTCTCGTAGGCGTGTCGGCCGAGCATGTAGTTGGAGAGCAGGCCGAAGACGAAGACGCCGCAGCAGATGAGGATGGTCATCACCTGGCCCAGGCGGGTGGAAGCGGCCAGGGCGACGGCGGAGAGGACGAGCATGGACATGGCGAGCGCGCCGGAGGCGAGGAGGATCTGTGGCTTGAAGTCCTGAGTGGGGAGGGTGAAGCGGTTTTCGGTGATGTGGGTCTCGTCGCCGTATTGGTTGAGGACGTGGTGCTCGAGCATGCCGACCTGGAGCTTCCAGTCCTTGTCGAAGGTGAGGACCAGGAGGTAGGCGATGATGAGGGTGGGGACGAGGGTGAGGATGACGGTTTGGGTGAAGGGCCAGCCGTAGAAGTAGTTGCACCAGGCGGCCAGTCCTAGGGAGAGCAGGACGGCGGCGGAGGTGAAGACCAGGACGGGCTGGTCGGGGTCGTCCGCGGCGGTGGACATGACGCCGTGGCGGATGCCCATGAGCAGGAAGATGAGCATGGGGACGACGGCGATGAGCATGGCCCAGGAGACGCCGGCGTATTTGCCCAGGATGACGGAGGTGCGGCTGATGGGCTTGGAGACGACGGTGAGGACGGTTTTGTTTTCGATCTCGCGGCTGACGGCGGCGGTGGAGACGAAGGCCGAGAGGAGCATGCCGCAGACGAAGACGGTGGCGAGGCCCACGTCAAGGAGGAGTTTGTTGTCGCCGGAGACCTCTGCGGAGGAGGAGTAGCCCATGGAGAAGCCGGTGCCCCAGGTGGTGAAGAGGAGGAGCACGCCGCAGAGGAGGATGACGATCATGTAGACCGGCTGGCGGATGGATTCGAGGAAGGTGTTGCGGGCGATGGTGACGGTCTGGATGACCATGAGGGGTTGGCCCTTGAGGGGAGCGGCGGGGGAGGGATGTTGTAAGTCGTGATTCGAGAGGCGTTTGCGGGTTTGCCCAGAACGGGTGAACCGGGCGGAGCGCCATGGCGTATGGGGCCGATCGCGCGGGGTTGGCGATCGGCGAGGGGAGACTCAAACAAATCGTACGCTCGGGGCGAACCCGGGTTCGTGCCGGGCGTACTTCCGTGTGCCCCATTCGGGGCGGAGCCTGAGGTGCGCGGTCCTGATGGGGGGCCGGTCACGGATCGGGCTTGGAGCGATTCTGCGGGCGTTTTTGCGCGCGGCGTCGGTCAAGGGATTGGCAGGGAGAGTGTCGCGGCGTGTGTGCCCTGGATGGGGCCGCGATGGCTGGTGTGCGTTGCCCGCGTGGGCGATCTGCCGGGGTCTGGTGGAAAGCACCGGAGCGGTGGGGCAGAATACGGCCCTTCGGAAGGGGTGGCCCTTCGGAAGGGCGGATCGGGGCGGGCGTGGTCCGTCCTGGTGCGCGTGTGTCGGGGTGATCGGTCTGGCGGCGACGGGGGGCACGGAGCGTGCGGCCTTGTCGAGCGAACCGGGAGCGGCAATGAAGGCCGACTATCAGTCGTATCAGCGTGCGGCGGGCGTGGCGCTGCTTGGACTTGCGGTCCAGGTGGTTCTGTTCGTTTTGCTGCTGATTTACGGGTTGTTTGCGCGGGACCACGCGGCGCTGACGGCGTCGGGGCTGGTGGGCGCGTGGTCGATCGTGTGGCTGATGCTGGCGATCTCGTTTGACCTGCACCGGCGTGAGCGGATCGAGGCGTTGGAGGCCGAGCAGTTCGAGGCGGCTGGGACGGCCGGTTCGAGCGTGTTCGAGGGTGGGTCGGCGGATCTGCGGGTCGCGGCGCGTCGCGTGGCGCAGATGCACAAGGTTTGGATGCCGGTGGCGAGCCTGCTGCTGGGGGTTTTCTTGGTGGCGTTCGGCGCGTGGCGGTTGAACAGCGGGAGGCCGCTGGTTGACCCGGACAACTTTCATCAGCCCGCGCTGCGTGGCTGGGCGGTCGCGCTCGGGCTGGGCGTCGCGTTCGTGGGCTTCGTGTTCGCGCGGTTCGTGTCGGGGATGTCGAAGCGGGACGTGTGGGAGAACCTGAAGGGGGGGGCGGCGGCGGCGGTGGGCTCGGCGATGGTCGGGCTGTCGATGGCGGTGGCGCACTTTATTGATATCGCGGGGCCGGACGTGGCGCTGCGGTACTTGCAGGTGGTGTTCCCGGTGCTGGTGGTGCTGCTGGGCGGCGAGGTGTTCCTGAACTTCGTGTTGAACATCTATCGCCCGCGGAAGGCGGGGGAGATCGCCAGGCCGGCGTTTGATTCGAGGGTGCTGGGGTTCGTGGCGGCGCCGGATCGGATCGCGGACTCGATCTCCGGGGCGTTGTCGTACCAGCTTGGGTTCGATGTTTCGGCGTCGTGGTTCTATCAGTTGCTGTCGCGGTCGCTGGCGTTGCTGCTGCTGCTTGGGGGCGTGGTGATCTGGTTGCTGACGAGCGTGACGATGCTGCAGCCGCACCAGACGGGTCGGCTGATGCGGTTTGGCGCGCTGGTGGAGGGCGAGGACCTCGGGCCCGGGCTGCACTTCAAGGCGCCGTGGCCGATCGACAGCGTGGTGGTTCCGGTGCAGGAGGAGCGTGACGAGCGTGGGCGTCTGACGCGGTCGCAGCAGACCAGCACCGGGATCCGGGGGCTGGACCTGGGGACGCGGTCGCCCGGCGAGCAGGGCGCGATCCTGTGGACCAACGAGCACACGGCGGGCGAGGAGTTTTTCCTGGTGCAGGCGGTGCCGTCGGTGGGCGAGGGCGCGGAGAGCGGGCGTTCGGCGGACATGGTGCTGCTGGCGGTGGAGATCCCGCTGCGGTACGTGGTGTCGGACGTGAGGCTGTACGAGGAGCTGGGCGAGCCGCAGGAGCGGGATGAGCTGCTGCGTGCGGTGGGGCAGCGCGAGGCGCTGTCGTACCTGTCGGGGTTGAACATCGATCAGCTGCTTGGGTCGGCCCGGGCGGAGATCTCGAGGGAGTTGTGGCGGCGCGTGGAGGGAGCGTACGCGGGGTTGAACCAGGATGCGGCGGGCGCGCCTGGTGGTTCGGGCGTGCAGATTGTGTTCCTGGGCGTGCAGGGGGCGCACCCGCCGCAGAGCGTGGCGGGCTCGTTCGAGCGCGTGGTGCAGGCGCAGCAGCGTCGGCAGGCGGCGATCCAGAACGCGGGGCAGAACGCGATCCGGATCCTGGGGGCGACGGCGGGGAGCGTGGCGGGGGCCGAGCGGGCGGTGGAGCTGCTGCGGCAGGCCTCGGCGGTGGCGACGACGACGCCCGAGGGGATCGCGGAGCGGCGCGAGCTGGAGCAGCAGGCGGAGGACCTGCTGGTCGAGAGCGGCGGCTCGGCGGCGTCGATGCTGCTGGCGGCGCGTGCGCAGCGCTGGACGGCGCACATGGGCACGCGGGCGCGGGCCGAGCTGCACAACGGGCAGGTGGACGCGTACAACGCATCGCCGATGCTGTTCCGGACGAGCATGTACTTCGAGTCGATGCTATCGCTGATGCGCGGGGCGCGGCTGTTCGTGATCGGCGGGGACCCCAGCAACCTGTGGCAGCAGTTCGATCTGGCGGACGAGCAGAGGGCGACGGATATCTTCACGGCGCCGGAGAACACGCAGTAGGGTCGAAGTGGCGAAGTGGCGGGATGGTTGAGTGACGGGATGGTTGAGTGTCGGGATAGTTGAGTGTCGGGGTGATCGCGTTTCCTCCTTCTTCGGGAGTGCCTCACGTGAGACGACTGGTGATCTTCCTTATCGCGGCGGTGTTCGTGCTGGCGCTGGTGCTGTACATGGTGGCGTTCACCGTGCGGTTCACGGAGAAGGCGGTGGTGACGACGTTCGGGCGGGCGGCCGACGCCAAGCCGGTGGAGGCGGGGCTGCACTTCAAGTGGCCCTACCCGATCCAGCGTGTGATGACGTATGACACGCGGGTGCGCGTGTTCCAGACGCGGCAGGAGACGCAGCAGACGCGGGACAACCGCCAGCTGGTGGTGCAGGCGTTCTGCACATGGCGGGTGACGGACCCGCTGCAGTTCTTCCGGCGGTTCAGCAACGCGGGCGAGAGGCCCATCGACCACTTCCGTGAGGCGGAGCAGTCTCTGGACTCCTCGATGCGGACGGCGATGTCGGTGGTGTCGTCGTATCGGATGGACGAGCTGTTCACGGTGGAGGGGACGGCCTCGCGGCTGCCGGAGCTGGAGCAGCAGATTCTTGGGGCGATGCGGGCGAGCCTGGCGGCGGCGGCGGGAACGGACAACTCGGGCGCGTTCGGCGTGGAGATCGTGTCGGTGGGGATCGCCCGGGTGCAGCTGCCGCAGGGGGCGACGCAGGCGGTGTTTGACCGGATCACGGCGACGCAGGACCGCCAGGCGCAGGAGATCGCCAGCCGCGGCGAGGCGGAGCGTGCGGCGATTACGTCGCGGGCGCAGGCGGCGGCGGACCAGATCCGGGCGTTCGCGGAGCGTCGTGCGGCGTCGATCCGGGCCCAGGGCGAGCGTGAGTCGGCGCAGTTCCTGGCGCAGATGACGGTGGCGCCGGAGCTGGCGGTGTTCATCCAGCAGATGGAGTTCATCGCGGACATGATGGCCAGGCGTGTGACGCTGGTGTTCCCGACGACGATGCCTGGATTTGGGGCGATCGAGCCCGGGTTCCTGGAGTCGGCGCCGGCGGGGCGGATCCCGGCGTCGGGGTTCCCGGCGAGCTGGGGTGGGGGAGCGGGGGCCGAGACTTCGGCACCTCAGACTCCGGTACTTCAGACTCTGGTACCTCAGACTCCGGTACCGCGGACTCCGGCGAGCGGGGCGGAGGGCAACCCATGAGGCGTGGCCTGCTGCTGGAT
>CAZHKB010000223.1:0-4989 GCA_964533405.1 uncultured Phycisphaeraceae bacterium
CTAGACAGCTATCCCTGCTGCCCCGGCGGTGATTGCCGGTTCCCGTCCGCGGGGGACAATCGCGGCCACGGCACGGTGATTGCGGGGCTCATCGGGGCGAAGGCAAACAACAACCTCGGCATCGCGGGGATTGACCAGCAATGCAAGCTACTGTCGGCGACCACGGTGGGCCACAGTTCCGGCCCCGGCCCTCAACTGGGCCGCACCATCATCGCGCTTGAAGAGATCGCGACCCTCTCCAAATACGACTCGGTGCGAGTCATTAACATGAGCACGGGTCAGATTTGTGAGCCATCGCCCCACTTTGTTTCCGACGCACTGCGAAATGTCGTGGCGGTTCTTCATGCGCAGAATCGATTTGTTGTGACGATCGCCGGCAACGGAGGGGTGGGCTTCGCAGATTATTGGTGTCCGAACAACTTCTCGAACGTGTTCACGGTCGGCGGAGTCGACTCTCAGGGCTGGCGCTTCTCGTCGAATGGTGGGCTGTGGGAGTCCGGCACCGGTGCCTCCCTCGACTTCATGGCTCCCGGCTGGGCGATGCTCAGCACGGTTTGTCAGAGCGATGCTTGCCAACTGCTCTATTCACCCCAGCCGTGCCCCTACGCCAGTTACCGCTGCGCGGAGTATCAGCACAACTTTACATGCGGTACGTCGTGGGCCGCGCCGATGGTGGCGGCAACAATTAGCCTGATCCTCGCTCGCGCCGAGTTCCTGCAGATCAATGAGGGGTTCGCACAGATCGACTTCGACGAGATGAAGGAGATTCTGCGGCTGAGTTGCTACGGACCCGATCCCGAAGTGCCGTCGAGCGACCCGTTGGACACGCCTGGCTGGAACGAGTATTACGGACACGGCATCGTCCACGCTCATCGAGCCATGCTCGCCCTCGAACGTGGGCACTACTTTTGTCGTGCGGATCGCACGACGAACAACACGCCCGGAACGCCGGGATATGGCGTTCCTGACGGCCACATCACTTCCGACGACCTCGACTCCTTCGAGGAAAGATTCCTTCTTGACGATCTGGAAGCGTGCGATGTCACCCAAACCGATTGTGAATCACTGGACCCGCAAGAGGACTGCGGCCATCCCGACGGCGTGCTCGATGAATCGGACTGAGATTACTTCCATGCTTGCTATGAGATGTCGCTGACCAACTGCGCGTCATTGCCCCGCCCGAACTGCCCGTAGAAAGAGACTCATATGCAGCGCACCATGTCCTCGATCTCGGTTCTGGTCGTGCTGCGCCTTGCGAGTGCGGCGTGGGCTCAATCGGCGACAGTGACCGTCACCCACACCCATGCGACCGGCCTCGTTCAGCCGAGTGAGACCATCCGAATCAAAGTCGTTCTCACGTGGACTGGCGTGTTCGCCCTGCACCACATCGCCGGTGAGGCCGTCGCCTCGCCGGACCTCGGAATGGCCGCGTCACCTTGGGCGTATGGCGGGCCGAGCCCTTTCGTGAACCCGGGGTCACCCGCCGCTGGGTCTATTCGTGGCGTGGACATCCAAAGCCCTCCTCCGGGCTTCCTTGGCGGTCCAAGCCCGTATTTTGCTTCGCCTCTGTACTTCCTTCGCTACGACTGGACCGCTCCGGCCCAACTCGGCCAAGTCGACTTCACATGGATCGCCCGGCCGGACCTACCAAATCCGCTGTTCTACGAGCAGTTCATCAGCGTGACGCCGATTTCGGTTCCCACCGCCTACTTCGGCACGTCTATCACCGTCATCCCCGCCCCTCCGTCCGCGTCGGCAGTGGCGGGGTTGCTGGCGATGGGACGCCGCAGGCGGTAGCGGGAACTCGGTATGCCTGGGCTCTGGCATCCCGCCTTGCGGCTGATACCATCCCGCCCCATGAAGATCGGGATTCCAAGAGAGGTGCATCCGGGCGAGAGGCGTGTGGCGGCCACGCCCGACAGCGTCATGCGCCTGCGCAAGATGGGCTTCGAGGTGGTGGTCGAGGCGGGGGCCGGCGAGCTGGCCAGCGCGTCGGACGCGGCGTACATCGAGGCCGGGGCGACGATCGAGGCCTCGCCCGAGCGGGTGTGGGGCGAGGCCGACCTGATCGCCAAGGTGCGGGCGCCCGAGATGCACCCCGCGCTCGGGCGGCACGAGGCCGACCTGCTCCGCGAGGGGGCGGGCCTGATCAGTTTCATCTGGCCCGCGCAGAACAAGGAACTGGTGGATCGACTGGTGGCGCGGAAGGCCACCGTGCTGGCGATGGACTGCGTGCCACGGATCACGCGGGCCCAGAAGCTCGATGCGTTGTCGGCGATGGCGAACCTGGCGGGGCACCGGGCGATCATCGAGGCGGCCCACCACTTCCCCAGCCTCTTCACCGGGCAGGTGACCGCGGCCGGCAAGATCGACCCCGCCAAGGTCTTTGTGATCGGCGCGGGCGTGGCGGGGCTGGCGGCGATCGGGGCCGCCCGCGGCATGGGAGCGATCGTGCGCGCGTTCGACTCGCGCCCCGAGGTCATCGAGCAGGTGCGTTCGATGGGCGCTCAGTACGTTCCGCTGGACTTCAAGGAAGAGGGCGCGGGCGAGGGCGGGTACGCCAAGCAGATGTCGGGCGCGTTCATCAAGGCCGAGCAGGAGCTGATCGCACGCCAGGCTCTGGAAGTGGACATCATCGTGACGACCGCGCTGATCCCGGGCCGGCGTGCGCCGGAGCTTATCACCGCGGGCGCCGTCGAGAGCATGAAGCCCGGCTCGGTGATCGTGGACATGGCGGCCGAGCAGGGGGGCAACTGTGCGCTGACGGTGCCCGGGCAGGCGGTGGTGCACAAGGGCGTGACCATCATCGGGTACACGGATCTTCCCAGCCGGCTGGCGACGCAGGCCAGCCGCCTGTACGCGGCCAACATCGCGCACTTTCTCGAGGACCTGGGCGGCGCCGCCGGCTTCAAGATCGACGCCGAGGACGACGTTGTGCGCGGCGCGATGATCCTTGAGCGGGGAGAGCTGCGATGGCCGCCCACGCGTCCGCCCGCGGCCCCGACGGTCGCCACGCCCACCAAGCGCGCGGACACCGCGGCCCCTCTGGCCCCCGCGCCCGAAGTCAAGAAGACCGCTCCGAAGCGGTCGATCACGAGCCTGGTCGCCCTGGCAATCGCGGCCTTGGCGTTCGTGGCGATCGGGCTGTGGGCCCCGCCCTCGTTCGTCACCCACCTCACCGTGTTCGTGCTGGCCTGCTTCGTGGGATGGCAGGTGGTGTGGAGCGTGACGCCTGCGCTGCACACCCCTCTCATGAGCGTGACCAACGCGATCAGCGGGATCATCATCATCGGCGGGATGCTGGCCTTGGGCGGGCCGGTGCTCTCGGCGACGACGATCCTGGGCGCGATCGCCGTGCTGATCGCCACGATCAATATCGCGGGCGGGTTTCTGGTGACGGCGCGGATGCTGGCGATGTTCCGACGATGATCAGCCTTCCCCCGCGTGCGGGGGAGGTGGCGGCGAGGCTCTGCAAGGATGACGGAGGGGGCATGATGGCGCACCATCACACGAGCGACACACACGCGGGATCGAGTCGGACCATCTGATGCCACCATCCATCCTCCCCATCGCGTACCTGGCTTCCTCGGTGCTCTTCATCCTCAGCCTGAGCGGGCTGTCAAACCAGAAGACGGCGCGGCGTGGCAACTGGCTGGGCATCGCCGGGATGGTGATCGCGCTGGTGGCGACGGCGGTGGCGGTGGGAACCGGCGGGCTGGGCGTGATGGCCGGCGCGGTGGTGCCGGGGGTGGTGATCGGGGCGTTCCTGGCGGCCCGGGTGGCGATGACGTCGATGCCGCAGCTGGTGGCGATCCTGCACTCGTTCGTGGGATTGGCGGCGGTGCTGGTCGGCGTCGCGACGTATCTGGGAACGGCCGCGGTGATGGGGGACGCTCCGGCGCACGGCGGGGCCGAGCGGGTGATCCACAATGTCGAGGTCTTCCTGGGCGTGTGCATCGGGTCGCTGACGTTCACCGGCTCGATCATCGCGTTCCTGAAGTTGCAGGGGATCATGTCGGGCAAGCCGTTGATGCTGCCGGGTCGGCACGCGATCAACCTGGCGTTGGTGGGTGGAGTTGTCGGGCTGGGGGCGTGGTTTCTGTCTGTTGACGGACACGCGGGGCTGGCGCCCCTGCTCATGGTCGCCGTTGTTGCCGGCGTGATCGGCGTCCACATGGTCTGGGCGATCGGTGGGGCCGACATGCCCGTCGTGGTCTCGATGCTCAACTCGTACTCGGGCTGGGCCGCGGCGGCCGCGGGCTTCATGCTGGGCAACGACCTGCTGATCATCACCGGCGCGCTGGTCGGGTCGTCGGGCGCGATCCTGTCGTACATCATGTGCAAGGGCATGGCCCGGTCGTTCATCAGCGTCATCCTCGGCGGATTCGGCACCGGCGGCGGGTCGGCCCCTGCGGCCGGCGCGGGCCCCGCAGGCTCACACACCGAGGTCGACGTGGCGGGCACGGTGGCGCTGCTCAAGCGCAGCCAGTCGATCGTGATCGTCCCCGGCTACGGCATGGCGGTGGCGCGGGCCCAGCACGCGCTGGCCGATGCGGTCAAGATTCTGCGCGACCAGGGCAAGACGGTGCGGTTTGCCATCCACCCAGTGGCGGGGCGGCTGCCGGGGCATATGAACGTGCTGCTGGCCGAGGCCGCGGTGCCCTATGACATCGTGCTGGAGATGTCGGAGATCAACGAGGACCTGCCCGAGACCGACGCGGTGCTGGTGATCGGTGCCAATGACATCGTGAACCCGGCGGCCCAGGATGATCCATCAAGCCCGATCGCGGGCATGCCGGTGCTGGAAGTCTGGAAGGCCGGGACGGTGGTGGTGATGAAGCGGAGCATGGCCACGGGGTACGCCGGCGTGGACAACCCGCTGTTCTACCGCTCCAACTCGCGGATGCTCTTCGGCGATGCGAAGAAGAATGTGGATGCGATTCTGGGGGCGCTGAGGACCTAGCAGGCCGTTGAAGAACGCGGGTTCGA
>CAZHKB010000224.1:0-4970 GCA_964533405.1 uncultured Phycisphaeraceae bacterium
CGCCCCAGCCCATCCAGCGCCACATACCCCGCCGCCACCGCCAGCGTTCCCAGCGGCACCAGCAACAGCGGCACCAGGTACGCGATCAACCCACGCAACTTGCCCATCAAGTACGCACCGGGCGTGATCGGCGTCGTCAGCAGCAGGTCCAGCGTCCCATCCTCGCGCTCCCGTGAAACCGCCGTCGCCGACATGTTCACCGCCACCAGGCAGATCACCGCCAACTCGCCCCACACCGTCGCCAGCAGGATCGACCGGAACCCCGTGATCGTCGCCGCCGGCCGCGTGTGGAACCACCACACAAGCCCCACGCCGAACACCCCGCCCAGCGCGACGAACGACCACCGCGCCAGCATCCGCCCTAGCGTCCCGTTCCGGGCCGCCGCCTCACGCCACGCGATCGGGTTGTGCCACACCGCCCGCGGCGGCCTGTGCTCCGCGCCCTTGGCCCCCAGCCCAAAGATCTTCCTGTACCACGGCACACCCGCGGTCCCCCGCGCCAACGCGGTCAGGCCGCCCAGACGCACCGTGAAGATCGCCGCCACCACCATCACCAGGGACAGCCCGCCCGACAGGACGCACCACGCCGTCACCGGCTGCCGCAGCATCCACGCGCTGCCCTCCCCGAATCGCACATAACTCGAGGGCGACAACAGGCTGTGCAGCGCGAGGAACGGATTGAGCGCGGTCATCCACGTCACGCTCCGCGCCCCGCCACCCAGGTTGGTCCGCAGTTGCAGGTCCACCGCCCACGTCACCGCCAGGTACGACACCACCGACACATAGAACGCGAACACCGCGCGCCGACCCACCAGCCGCGACACCGACAACGCGATGGCAATCGCGCCCACGAGCAATGCCGCCGTCGCCGCGATCGCGTACGACGCGAAGATCGACCGCCCAGGCACCCCCCCGAAATACTGCGTGAGCGCGAACAAAGGCAGCCCCGACACCAGCAGCCCCAGCACAAAGAACAGCCGACCCGACAGGTTCCCCAGCACGATCTGACCCGAACTCAAGGGCGTCGACAGCATGATGTCCCACGTCCGCGGGTTGGCCTCCTGCGCGATCGCCCCGGCCATGAACACAGGTGTCAAAATGCAGATCAGCCCGATCTGCAGGTACGCAATCGTCTGGAACGACGCGGCCCCAGCCAGTGCCAACGCCCGATAATCCGCGCTCCCACTCCCGGCGTTCACCAGCAGCGCCCACAGCAACACCACCACCAGCGCCCCCAGGTACGCCGACCGCAGCGTCAGGTGCCGAACACGCCTCGACGCGTTCTGCACCAGCCGCACCGCAATCGGGTTGGTCGGACCAAACGACAACAGCCAGCGAAGAAGGGGTGGCATGGGCGGCGACATCCTATCCAAGCCTCGCGGCCCTACGGATCGCGTTCTCCCCGAGTTCGGGGATTCGGTTCCGGCTGAACGAGCCACCCCATCGCGCGCGATTCTGGGCAACCCTGCCCCCAAACTCGGGACAATTCACGCGATCCGACCCAACTTTCGCCCCTTCCCCCGCGCCGCCCTTGACGTCTTTTTGACCCTCCGGTACGTTCACAGTCCGGGCCTCAAGTCCGGTACGCCCGGAGGGAGATGGTGCGCGGGAGCGGCTCCCCAGACCGAGATAGAGAGAGCCAGGGGGAAACCCCCGGTTCTGAGTCGAGTGGGAGAGAGAAGGAAGGAACCCGGCCTGTGGGTGGGCCGGGTTTCAACCTTTTTGGATCAAGTTCTCCGCATTCACGGTTTCGGAAACTTGCGGGTTCGGGTGCTGATTGAACGGCGGTTGTTCTTCCGGAGGCTTCTTCGGACCCCGCGAAAATTCCCACTGTTTCTGCTTGCTTTTTTCTAGCCCGTGCGCCCGCAAGTCGGTACTATCCACCGGATCAGGGTGGTGGGAGAAGACGAGGCGAGACCGCACGTCCAACTTTACTGAACTGAGAAAAGCCGCCCGAAAGGGCGGATCGGGTTGGGAATCCTTCGCTCGGCTTCGTGGCCGGGCTGGACAAGACAGTCGGTTCGCCCTTCCGGGCGGTTTCAGAACGTGTCACAAAGATAGGAGAAGAGACACATGCGCACTGGTTTGATCGCTCTTGTTGTGGCGGCTGCCGCGGGCTCGGCCTCGGCTGTCGTCGTGTCGTACGACTTCGAGACGGGCCTGGCGGCCCAGGGTTGGTCGCAGACTTCGACCAGCGCCACCACCTTCTGGACCGACCTGCCCGGCCCGAACCTTGATGGCAACTACGTCAACGGGTCGAACAACGCCCCCATCGCCAACAACGACGCCCCCGGCCCGGGCCTCGGCGCGTTCGACGCGTCACTGATCTCGCCCGGCCAGCCGTTCGTCGGCGCCGCCGTCCTCTCCTACCAGATCAACTTCCAGTCCTTCTCGGGCCTGGACTTCGCCGAGGTGTACTACGGCAACACCCTCGTCTTCACGCACACCACCGATACCCCCTTCGGCGGCCTGTACTTCCTGGGCGCTGGCGTGGGCTTCAGCCACAACGTGACCGCCACCCCCGGTGATGCGGTCCGCTTCCGCTTCTCGACCACCGACTCCGACCCGTGGGAGTGGTACGCTCAGGTCGACAACGTCATCATCGACGGGGTGATCCCGGCCCCCGCGTCGCTGGCCCTCATCGGCCTGGGCGGGCTGGTCGCCGGTCGCCGTCGCCGCTAATCCACCTGAGAGGGGTTCGCCCCTCCGGGCTTGGATCACCGCGAAACATTCGGCGTGACAACGCCGACTCGCTCACATCTCTCAGCCGCCCGGGCGTTTGCCCGGGCGGTTGTCTTTCGAGGAAGGCATTGGCCACTGGGCACACTGGGCACCAGGCGGAGGGCAGAAGGCAGAAAGCACGCAGACGGTCCTGCCCAGTGCCCGGTGCCTCGCGCCGAGTGCCGAGTGCCTCCCCCCTCCGCTACCATCGGGCATGCGCCTCCCCTGGACCCTCTGGCTCTCGATGTCGATCGAGTTCTGGCGCCTGGTGCTGCTCACCACCGCCGTGCTGGTGACGGTGGTCGCGTTCGCGTTGGCGGTCAAGCCGCTGGCGGCCGGTCAACTGGGCCCGGTCGAGGCGGTCACGTTCATGCTGGTGGCGATGCCGCCGATGCTGAGTTACGCGTTGCCGTTCGCGTCGTGCTTCGGCGCGACCCTGGCGTACCACCGCATGGTGACGGACAACGAGGTGGTGGCGGCCCACGCGGCCGGTCTGTCGCACCGGGCGGTGCTGGCCCCGGCCATCCTCTCGGGCGTGGCGCTGGCGATCGTGCTGGCGCTGCTCAACGCCCAGATCATCCCCCGCTTCGTCCGCACGATGCAGGAGATGGTCGCCGACGACCTGGCCCGCGTGATCGTCAACAAGATCGAGTCGGGCCAGCCCGTCGAGCGGCAGGACATGATCATCTCGGCCAAGACCGCGCGCGTGCTGGACGCCTCGGACACGCCCGGGGCCAGCACGCGGCTCTGGCTGACCGGCGTGGTGGTGGTGATGCTCAATGAGCAACGACTGCCCGAGCACGAGGTCTTCGCCGACGCGGTCCAGGTCACGCTCATCCCGGGCGGTCGCGACCCCGAGCTGGGCGACGTGGCGGGCCAGGTCGTGTTCCAGGTGCGCACGGGGATCGCGCTGGCCCGGGACGGCACGGAGGCCTCGGTGTCGGACCTGCCGTTCGCGCGCCCGCTGCCCAACGCCTTCCGCGACGACCCCGGCTTCCTGACCACGCAGGAACTGGCCGCGCTGGACCGCCAGCCCGAACGGATGAACTTCATCGACTGGCGGCGCATCGACCTGGCGTACCACCTGGCGTCCCGCGTCATGCTGCGGCGGATCGCCGAGGACCTGCGTCTGGGCGGCAGCGTCCGATTCCAGCGTGAGGGCGAGACGGTCGTGGTCCGGGCGGCCGGGTTGCGAGGCGGCGAGGGCGAGGGTTCGAGACGTGAGTATCGCCTGCGCCCGCTCGAACGATCCGAGCGAGTGGAGGTCGAGGTGCGGCGGGAGGACGACTCGGGCGTGGCGAACCTGGACACGTTCGAGGCCCACCGCGCGACCCTGACGCTCGACCTGGGAGAGGACTGGCGGACCCGTAAACTGTCGCTGGACCTGACGCTTCGCAACTTCGCGCCCACCGATCTGGCGGCACCCGGATTTGATGAGCGGACCGCACCCATCCGTTCGTCGACGGAGTGGACGGGCCTGACGGTGGCGGGGAGGCCCGAGGCGGAGTTGCTGGCGCGCAGCAGCGCGGAACTTCTGCGGGAGACGCAGGAGTGGCTGGGGCGGGTGGGCCCGGACCCGGAACTGGCCCTCACCGCCGATGCCCTGCGGCGGCGCGTCGTCCAACTCTCGCGAGAGGTGGACGGCACCCGCCACGCCCGCCTGGCGATGGCGTTCT
Source organism: uncultured Phycisphaeraceae bacterium (assembly GCA_964533405.1). Taxonomy (GTDB): domain Bacteria; phylum Planctomycetota; class Phycisphaerae; order Phycisphaerales; family UBA1924; genus JACKHA01. The sequence continues at coordinate 4,398 of CAZHKB010000224.1, forward strand.
CGTGCCTGGTGATGATCGTCGGCGGCGCGCTGGCGGCGATGCGGCTCAAGCAGGCCCAGCCCCTTGTCATCTACTGCTGGGCGTTTTTCCCCGCCATCGCCGCGCTGGTCACGATCTCGACGGGCAAGGAGATGGTGCACCGTGCGGGGCTGGAGTGGCTGGCGGTGCTGTGGGGCGGCGTGGCGGCGATCGCGATCCTCGGGCTGCTGAGTTTCAGGTCCGTGGCCCGGAGTTAGGACAGGAACTCAACACAGAGGCACGCCGAGAGGCGGGGGAGGCGCGGGTGGGAAGGTCGCTCGAGAGCCATGGGCGACCTTGGCGCGCGGCACTGGTGCTGGTCGCGGTGGTGACGGCGTTGCGGCTTGCGTATGTGCTGTGGCTCTGCCCCTACGCCCTGATCGAGGATGAGGCGTACTACTGGCTGTGGTCGCGCCATCTGGACTGGTCGTACGCCACCAAGGGGCCGGGGATTGCGCTGACGATCGCGGGCGGGCTCGCGCTGCTGGGAGACGGCGAGGCCGGGGTGAGGCTCGCCGCGCCGGCGTGGGGGGCGGCGCTGGCGTTGTGCGTGGC
>CAZHKB010000225.1:0-4911 GCA_964533405.1 uncultured Phycisphaeraceae bacterium
GGAGACGGGGGCGGGACCTGTGCCATAGGGGGCGGCGTCGACGAGCGAGGCGCGGATGACCTTGGGCGGATCGCCGACGGGGCGGTCCTGGCCGTCAATGGGGACGGCGGAGATGGCACGGATGGTCTCGGCACCCTCGATGGTCTGGCCAAAGGCGGTGTATTGGCCGTCGAGGATGGCGGTGCCCGGACGGCTGAGGCAGAGGAACATCTGCGAGCCGTTGCTGTTGGGGTCGCTGGAGCGTGCCATGGAGAGGACACCGAAGTCGTGGGGGAGACGGCTCTGCTCGAGGTCGAAGTAGCCGCCGGGGCCGCCGGTGCCCATGCCGGTGGGATCACCGAACTGGACGACGAAGGGATGGCGGGCGGCGCCGACGAAGGGAACGATGCGGTGGAACATGACGTCCTCGTAGTAGCCGCCTTCGACGAGGTTCATGATCTCGAGGCAGGTGTTGGGGGCGTGGTCCGGGCGGAGACGGACGCGGACATCTCCGTGCGTGGTCTCGAACTTGATGTCCTGGTCAACCCAGGCGCGGATGCCGGAATAGGTGTCGCCCATGCTGCGCCAGCGGAAGGGGGCCTGCGGGTCGAGCAGCACGGCCAGGGGCGGGCTGAGCATCGGGGAGAGCACGACGGCGGGCCCGACCTTCTCCTGGCCGACCATCAACTGGGCGTAGACGAGCTTGGGCAGCGGGTCGCTCCAGAGGGTGGGGAAGAGGGCGGCCAGATCAACACGGCCGGCGGCGACGGGGGCAGAGTGAACGACCTCGGCGGTTTCGGGCGCCAGCAGCGCGATGGTGGCGGCGTCGGCGTTCATCGAGGCTGGAACAGAGACGGTCATGGGGATGGCGCGGTCGAACCCGTAGTACATCTTGTCGGGCGCGATCTGCGCGAAGGCGGGCGCGGCGATGGCGGCGCCCGCGGCGGCGGCGATGGTGGACAGGACGCGAGAGGCGCGGTGTGCGGGTGTGCGGCTCATGTCAAGAAACTCCAGTTGAACAAGCCCGGGGGGGGCGTCGGGCGGGAGCGTAGGCCAGATCGGTCGCGTGCGGCCCGCCGGGGCGTGGCCGGAGGACGAGGCGACAACGCGGGCGCCGGGGCGCGGGGCGGGGGATGGAGTTTCAGTCGTGCGAGAGGATTGACATGGAACGGCGCGGGTTACTGGTTCGGGGCGCCGGAGCCACCGGTGCCGCCGCCCGGGCTGAGGTAGGGGTTGTCGATGCGGCGCCAGACGCTGGTCATCACCTGATTGGTGGTGGGCTCGCTGGAACCGGCGGCGGCGAGCATGTTGGCGATCTCGCTCTGCGTATCGCCGAACCAGGAGACGGAGAGGTCGGCGCGAAGGACGTTCATGCCGATGCGGTGGTTGACATCTCGCGAGGTGCGCAGGCCGTCGGTGACGAGGGCGGAGCGAACGGGCTCGACGCTGCGGAGTCGCTTGGCGCCATTGGGGCCCTCGCCGCGATAGTGGTAGTTTCCGACCAGGGCAGGCTCCTCGACGCGCCAGTCGAGCGCGTAACGCTGGAAGGAGTGCTCGCCGTAGTGGGATGGGCAGTAGAAGATCTCTGGAGCGGAGAGCTGGTAGGTGGAGTACAGCAGCCCCAGGCCGTCCCAGCGCTGGGTTCCCTCTTTGCCCGAGGCGGGGGTGCGAAGTGTCATCATCTGGGACAGCTGAATCCCGTTGTTGGGGAGTTGTGAGAGCGGGGCATTGGGGCCAAAGAACTGGCTTGGGGCGAGGTAATCGTCCCATTCGTCGGCATACTGCCCGATCCCGAGGCCGATCTGTCGGAGGTTGGACTGGCAGATGATGAGGCGTGTGGACTCTCGAATATGCGAGAGGGCCGGGAGCATGAGAGAGACGAGCACGCCGATGACGGCAATGGACACCATGACATCCACGAGCGAGAACGCTCGGGATGCGCGCCGCATGGAAGTGGCGCTGGCTGCTCGAACTACCCCAAACCCAGAAGCGGGCATCACGAGATCACTCCTTTGGAGTTTCGCGACCCGACACATACGGAGACTAACGGTTTCGGACGTGGATTGCAAGCCCCAGATCGGGGTGAATCGGATCTCAGGGGAACCCGATCGGCTCCCGGACGGTCATGCTCCTTGTGTACGGGGCGGGCTGCGGGTCTATTCTCGGAACCGTGCGGCATGAGCGGAGACTAACTGCAACCTGAAACACGGAAGGTGGCCAAGCCCCCAGAAGCCCAAACTGTCCTGTTCGTGTTCTGAACGTAGTCTTGACATGAGAATCCTTGAAACCGGCATCCGCGGGGTATCCCCCGGCGTATATGCTGGCGCTCGCGTGGATTGCGTGGGCCGCTCGGGGTCTCGACGACGAGATCATCCCGGGCGTGAGCGAGGTGAAGCATGGTGGCTCGGCCCGACAAGCCGCGAGGCGAGCAGGGCGATCTGGACCTGGATCTCATGCGTCGCGTGGCTGAGAATCAGCCCGAGGCGGTGGGCGAGCTGTACGACCGTTTCGGGTCGCTGGTGTATCGTCTGGCGTTCCAGGCGATGCCGACGAGGGCCGAGGCGGAAGATGCGGTGCAGGAGGTGTTTGTCCGTCTGTGGAGAACCGCGGGTCGATACGACCCGAAGCGAGCGGCGTTGGTGACGTGGGTGATGTTGATCTCCCGTCGACATCTTGTGGATAAGTTGAGGCGTTCGAGGGCGCGGATTCGGCCCGGGTCGCTGGATGGCGGGCAGCATGGGGAAGGTGTGGCGGCGCCGGGGAAGGTCTCTGGGGCTCGGATGGAACAGGACGAGCGGTTCGTGGCGTTGCTCAAGCGGATTGACACGCTGCCTGACCTGCAGAAGACGGTGGTTTTACGGGCGTATCTGGGAGGCCAGACGCTGCGACAAATCGGGGAGGAGCTGGGTACGCCTTTGGGGACAATCAAGTCAGCGCTCAGCCGGGCTCTCGTGCGGCTGCGTGAGAGGGCGAGCGAGGAAGCGACGGCATGAACACGCCAATCAACAAAGAGCCCATGAACACTCGCATGAAGACTCAGGAGCTGATCGAGTTGGCGGTGCTGGACGCGATGGGCCTGCTGGATGAGCAGGAGCGCGAGGCATTCGACGCGGCGTTCGACGCGGCGGCCCCGGCGATCCAGGCGCAGGTGCGCCGTGAGCAGACCCGCCTGAGCGTTTCGGAGCACCTGCTGCCGGACGTGGAGCCGCCGGCGGGGCTTCGTGCGATGGTGCTGGAGGCGGTGCGCAAGGCGCTGCCGGCCGCGAGCCGGCACCGGCGCCTGCGGGCGCTGGCGATGGGCCTCACGCCCTCTCGGCAGGTCTCGCCGATCTGGCGGGCGGCGTCGGTGGGATTCGCGGCGGCGGCGGTGACGTTTGGGCTGACGTTCATGCACAACTTGGGCGAGTTTGATCGCCTGGCCAAGGCGGTCGAGAGCGACCGCCTGCTGAGCGACATGCAGGGCGCGGTCGGCTCGCCCTATGTGGTGTCGCTGCTGACGGACCCCAAGACCGAGGCGCGGTCGTTCGCGGCCATGCCGGGCGTGACGCGCGGGGAGGCGCGGCTCTGGCTCAACTCCACGTGGGGCGAGGGCGAGGGCGTGCTGCTGGCGATGTCAAACCTGCCCGCGGTGCAGAACAACACGATCTATGTCTGCACCTACGCGGGCGGGACGCTGGGCGAGATTGTGCATGAGTTCCAGGCGCAAGCGGGCGTGCAGATGGTGTCGTTCCGTTCGCCCGAGGCGAGGACGACGCGGCTGGCGCTGGCGGCTCGCGATCCGGACGGGGCTCTGAGGCCGTTGTTCGTGATGCCGGCGGCGACGGGTTTGGCCTGGAGCGGGCCGGCCGAGTTGGGAATCGTGGAGAGCTGAACCAAGTTGCGTGAACGTGCATGTGTTGACCAGCGGCCGCGGGACTCCGCGGTCGCTGAGTTTTTGCCCGGTGCGTGCAGGGGGCGCGGCGGGCGGGCCACCGCTCACCGTCGGCTTTCACTCCGTTTCGGGAAGCCACAACCGGGCGAGGGGGCCAGACTCAGATGATCCCAAGCGAGCGGCGGAGTTCGCCCAGGCGGCCTTCGGCGATGAGACGGCGTGCGGTGCTCGGGGTGAGGCCGAAGGCGGCGCGGAAGGCGCGGGTGAGATGGCTGTGGTTGGCGAAGCCGCAGGTGGAGGCGACCTGGGTGAGCGCGTTCGCGGGCTGGCTGGCGATGGAGTCGAGCGCGCCGCGGAGGCGGAGCTGGGTGAGGTACTCGTGCAGGGAGCGCCCGGTGCCGGAGCGGAACACGCGGCACAGGTGGTAAGGACTGAAGCCGATCCGCTCGGCGATGTCCATGAGCGAGAGCGAGCGCGACCAGTTGGAGGCCAGGAAGGCGCGGGTCTGCTCGACCGCCTCCATCTGCGTGCGCCGACGGGCGGTGGGCGGGCGGCGGCCCTCGGTGTTGGTCGGGGCGTAGGCGCAGCGGACGGCGTGGCGCACCAGGGCGAGCGTGGCCTCCTGCCACTCGATCGGGTCCAGGGCTTCGCCCGACATGGCGGCCCGCATGATGGCGGCCTGGGTCATGAACGAGCGCGGGTCGCTGGGGGCGCGCCGGATCACGAAGGGCTCGGCCCGGTCGCGCACGGACGGGTCGGACTCGGCGATGATGTCCTGAGCGGCGTCGGTGTCGACCGCGAAGAGCGCGCTCTCGTCGCCCCGGCTGCTGAGCAGATGGCGGCGGAAGGTCTCGCCGTGGTTCCAGAAGAGGATGCAGTTGGGGTCGGCCAGCACGCGGTCGGCGCCGACGGGCTGCATGGCGACGGGGGTCCAGGGGAAGACGACGACATGGCCCGTGACCACGCGGTTTTCGGTGTGCCAACGGTGGTCGCCGGGCTGTCAGTGGTGATGGGCGACCGTGAAGGGGCCGTCTTTGAGGAGGATGGTGGAGGGTGTGGGG
>CAZHKB010000226.1:0-4848 GCA_964533405.1 uncultured Phycisphaeraceae bacterium
CCGGGTCTGAGCAGGCTTCGCGTGCTTACGCACGCGGCTCTGTTCAGCATGGAGCCGCGAAGAGTGCGAGGTAGTAGAAGAAGTCGTCGTTGTTGACCGCCGCGTTGGGGATACCGTATCCCGCTGAGCCGGGGATCGCGGTGGTGGTCATGTCGGCGACCAAAGCGTTGCCGGCGGCGAACTGGGCGAGGTAGTAGAAGAAGTCGTCGTTGTTCACCGTGCCGTTGGGCTGGCCATAGCCCGGGGTGCCGGGGATGGCGGCGGCGGTCAGGTCGGCGGGGCACTTGGGGGCCTGGGCGACGCGGTAGACGCGGCCCGTGGTGCCGGTGGGGGCCAGGCTGCCGGTGGTGAGGGCATAGACCTCGCCGGCCTCATCCTCGCCGATGCCGACGACATACTGCCCGATGCGGGCCGCGGGGTCGCCGATGTTGAACTCGAAGATCGTGCCCAGCGTGCCGTCGGCGTCGATGTAGAGCAGTCGCCCGTCGGCCGGTGAGAAGGTGCGGGACCAGTCGGAGAAGATGTAGAGCCCGTCAAGGGCGGGGCTCTGGGTGCCGCGATAGACGAAGCCGCCGACCACCGCGATGCCGTCGGTGTGGTCGTAGGCGGCGATGGGGTCGAGCAGCGGCTCGCCGCCGACGCCGGTGCTGGGGCAGTTGGCGGGCGGGGTGGAGGGGGCGAGCGGGTTGAAGCACGAGAAGCCCTCGCGCGTGACCCAGCCGTAGTTGCCGCCCTTCTGGATGATGTTGACCTCCTCGAACAGAGCCTGACCGACGTCGGCCAGGAACAGGCGGCCCGTGGTGCGGTCCCAGGAGAAGCGATACGGGTTCCGGAGGCCGAAGGCCCAGATCTCATCCCGCCCCGGCAGCGCGCCGGAGAACGGGTTGTCGGGCGGGAGGGCGTAGGGCAGGCCCGGGGTCGGCGGGGCATCCACGTCGATGCGGAGGAGCTTTCCCAGGAGGGCGTCTTTGTTCTGGCCGTTGCCGAAGGGGCCGTGGGGGAGCAGCGGGCTGGCGAGTCCATCGTGTGCGCCGCCGCCGTCACCGAGCGTGAAGTAGAGCATCCCGTCGGGGCCGAACAGGACCTGTCCGGAGTTGTGGTTGAACTCGGGCTTGGGCACCTGGAGCAAAACGGTGCCGACGGGCGTGGCGATGTTGGGATCGCCGGGCGAGACGCGGTACTCGGCCAGGACCTCGCTGTGGCACCCGCGGGCGGTGTTGAAGCAGGGCTCGCCGGTCTGGCCGGTGCGGGGGGCCGAGTAGCGGATGAAGAAACGGCCGTTGGTCTGGTAGCCGGGGTGGAAGGCCAGGCCGAGCAGGCCTCGCTCGTCGAAGCCGGGGTTGAGCGGGGGCAGCAGGTTGGTGACGTCAAGGAACGGGGTGGCGAGGCGCTGGCCGTTCTGGATGATCCAGATCTTGCCGGCCTGATCGACGATGAAGAGGCGGCCCGAGCCGTCGCCGGCGTGGGTCAGGAACACGGGGGCGGTGATGCCGGCGTCGATGAGGCGCAGGTCGACCTCGACCTGGCCGGGCTGGATCTGGGCGTGGGCGGTGAGGGACGTGGCGGCCAGGAGAGTTGCGAAGGCGGTGCGCGCGGTGATGGCGGGCATGGATGATACCTCCTTTGGTCGTGGCGCTGGGCGCGCGGCAGAGCGCCGCCTGCGCGACGCGGGCGTGCGGGATGTTCGGGCGCGGTCGCGATGGGTCGGGCCGCGCGAGGACTGGTGTGACAACGCTCAATGTCGGATGTTGCGGGTCGGATTGCGAGGCCTTGCACGCACCCGTCAATGGGTCAACGATCCTTCGTGATCAACCCCGCCCACCTGGACCTGAAGAAAGACCGCGGGCTGACCGTCACATGGAGCGACGGCACAAGTTCGTACTACTCGATCGCGTACCTGCGGCGGATGTCGCCGTCGGCGGACATGCGGGAGTTGAGGGACCAGATGGAGAAGAATCCGCTGACGGTGCTGCCGGCTGCGCGTGCGGGGGCGAGCGCGGGGCCGTTGGTGGCGGTGTCGGCGGAACTGGTGGGCAACTACGCGATCAAGATCGTGTTCTCGGATGGGCACGCGACGGGGCTGTATTCGTGGGAGTATCTGAGGAAGATTGATCAGCAGGCGAGGGAGGGCGAGTCGGGCGCGGACGGGGCGTGATCCGTGCTGCCAGCGGCTCGAAGAAGGAATCACCGCAGGGGCGCAGAGAGCGCGGAGTCGGATCCCTCGCCCCTGCCTTCCTCTCTGCTCTCGGCGCCCGTGTGGTGAGTCCCCTCCTGGTTCAACCCGCACCGACCGTGCTTACGCGAGCAGGGCGCGCTGCGCGAATCCGGTGAGGAACGTCAGGAAGAGATGGGCGGCCAGGCGGGCCGTGCGGCCGAACTCGTCGTGTGGGGGTGAGAGTTCCATGATGTCGAAGCAGCGAACGCGGGGGTGGCGCCCGGCGGCGCGGGCCCAGCGCTGGGCGAGCAGGGGCGACCAGCCCGCGGGGTTCATGGCCGAGACGCCCGGGGCGTGGGCCTGATCGATCACGTCGAGGTCGAGGCTCACCAAGAGGTCGCCCTCGGGCCAGGGGTCGTCGGGGGTGGTGTCGTGCTCGACGTGGCCCGCGTGGGCCTGGAACCAGTCGAGGTGAGACTGGCTGTTGACCAGCGGATTGAGGCCGTGGACGTGCAGGGCGCGGACGCCACAGTCTTCGACGAGGCGGCGGAAGGGCATGCCAGAGCCGGGGGACTCGCGGACATCGAGGTGGGCATCGAAGTAGACGCCGGTGAGCCTGGCCGGTGGGGGCACGCGCTGGGCCAGGGCCCGGACGAAGGGGAAGGTCAGATCGTGCCCGCCGCCGATGGCGATGGGGAGCAGGCCCAGTTCGTGGATTGCGGCGGCGGCCTCCGTGACACGCCGGTGCATGGCGTCGAGGCTCTCGCCGGGCACGCCCACAACGTCGCCGGCGTCGTAGACGCGGGGCCAGGCGATGCCGGCGGCGTCGCTCGCCCCGTAGCGTGCCAGCGCGGCGCGAAAGGCGCGAGGACCCTCGGCCGCCCCGATGCGCCCGTGGTTGAGGCGGATGCCGTGATCGTCGGCCAGGCCCAGCAGCGCGATCTGGCAGCCCCCGGGCGAGCGCGAGATCATCGACGCGAACCGGGAGTCGTCGATCGGCTCGGGCCAGAGCGGCGGTCGGCAGTGGGGGAGCATGGGGGAGTCTAGAACGGGAAGAGACCAAGAGACGAGTGGTTGAGTGGATCGGGGTAGACTGATGGCATGAGTGATCAGAACGGAAACATCTCCCAGCCAGGCGCTTTGCCCGTTTCGCGGGGCCGAGATGGGGAGAGGCGGGAGCGTCCGCCGTTCTTGACGGCGCGGTGGAGCAACCTGCTGCTCGTGAGTTACCACGTTGACGCCAGGCTTCTCGAGCCATTGCTTCCGGCGGGGTGCGAGCTGGACCTGTTGGAGGGCAAGCCCGCGGTGAGCCTCGTGGCGTTTGATTTTCTGGACACGCGGGTGAAGGGCGTGCGCTGGCCGGGCTATGTGTCGTTTCCTGAGATCAACCTGCGGTACTACGTCCGCCAGTCGGTGGGCGGCGGGCGTGCCAACGATCGACGGGGCGTGTCGTTCGTGCGGGAACTGGTGCCCAAGCGGGCAATCGCGTGGTCGGCGCGGCTGCTGTACAACGAGCCGTACATCGCGTGCCGGATGCGGTCGCGGATCGGGGATGGCACGGTGACGGAGGGCGGGCTGGAGGTCGCGGTGCGCACGATGCGCCACGAGTTCTGCGTGGGCGGGAAGGATCATGTCATCGAGGCGGTGGCGGACGCGGCCACGTCGCGCCCCGCGGATGACTCACCGGAGCACTGGTTCAAGGAGCACCAGTGGGGGTTCGGGCGGGATCGGCGCGGGCGGGCGCTGGTGTACGAGGTGCGGCATGAGCACTGGGATGTCCACGCCGTGCGATCGGTCGGGCTGGATGTCGATTTCGGCGCGGCGTACGGGCGGGAGTGGGCGTTCCTGAAGGACGCTCAGCCGATGTCGCGGGTGTGGGCGGTTGGTTCGAAGGTCGCGGTGTATCCTCACGGGCGGGTGTAGGCTGGTCCGAGCCTCGGGCGGGAGCCCGAGGTCTTCGACCACATGCGCCCGCGTGGGGCTCGAGGTGAGCCTCAAAGCAAACGCCCCGTGCCAGGGCACGGGGCGTTGGGGTTTGGAGGTCACACGCGGCTCACGGACGCGGCTGCGTTGGTCATGCCGACTCTTTGCGAGCCCGGCGCAGCTCGCTCAGCGGGCGGCGAAGGGCGACGGCGGCCCGATCGATCACATACTCCGCGCCCTCGTTCTTGTGCTCGGGCAGCTCGTACATGAGGTCGAGCATGACCTCTTCGAGCACCGCGCGCAGGGCGCGCGCCCCGGTGTCGCGCTCCTTGGCCTTGCGGGCGATCGCCTGCAGGGCCTCGTCGGTGAAGGTCAGCGTCGCCCCTTCGAGCGAGAACAGGTGCTGATACTGGCGGACCAGCGCGTTCTTGGGCTCGGTGAGGATCTGGACCAGCGCCTCGACCGAGAGCGGCATGAGCGGGGCGATGACGGGCAGGCGCCCGATGAACTCCGGGATCATGCCGTACTCGATGAGGTCCTCGGTGGTCACCTGGCTGAGCACCCAGCCGTCGTCCTTGCCGTCGCCGCCGTGGGCGCCCGGGCGCTCGCCTTGGGCGGCGAAGCCGATGCGGCTCTTGCCGATGCGGCGGCGAATGATCTCGGTGAGGCCCACGAACGAGCCGCCGCAGATGAACAGGATGTTGGAGGTATCGACCTGGATGTACTGCTGCTCGGGGTGCTTGCGTCCGCCCTGGGGGGGGACGTTGGCG
>CAZHKB010000227.1:0-4812 GCA_964533405.1 uncultured Phycisphaeraceae bacterium
GGGTGGGGCTGCGCCCCCGCGTGCGGGGGAGGTGTCAACGGGGCTTTGCGAAGTTGACGGAGGGGGCAGCCTTGCTCGCGTTCACCGCTGCAACCCTTGATGCGACGATCTCGCGACCAACAGCGACCTCCAGCGGGCTGCGAATGGTGCGGAGCACGGCGTCCGGTTCCCGTTGCACATCACTGGCTGATACTCGCACCACAGTCACCCCGTTGCCATGCATGAACGAATCACGTCGAGCGTCGCGAGCGATTCGCTCGCCTTGGTGATCGGCCCCATCCACCTCCACCACCAGCGCGGCCTCGTGGCAGGAGAAGTCCGCGATGCATGGACCCAGCGGGTGCTGTCGTCGGAACCTGCCGGCAAGTTGTCCGCCTCGGATGCGCGACCACAGGACTCGTTCGGGTGGCGAGGCCTCGCGGCGGAGGTTGCGTGCGGTCGGCGTTGCCCCATCACCGGCGTGAAGGCTCGGGTTCGCCTTGCCGCGATAGGACTTCGCCATGCGCCCAGCATACCCGAAGCCATGACGCCTGCAACAGCCTCTGACTTTCGCGTGCCGCACACCCCCTCGGTCAGCCTCGCGGAGCCTCGCTGACACCTCCCCCGCACGCGGGAGAGGGGAAAGAAAGCCCCCGGCTTGCGCCGGGGGTTCGGAGTGGTGTGCGACGATGTCGGCTCAGCGCTGGGGCTGTCCGAAGATGGGGGAGAACATTGGATAGAAGGGGGAGATGTCGTTGGTGTTGTAGATGTAGGAGGCGTCGAGGGCGCGGGAGATGCGGCTGGAGGCGTCGGCGAGGTGGGCGGTGGTGTAGGAGTCGTTGGGGGCCGTGTTGCGGGCGGTTTCAAGGCGGGCGGCCAGGCGCTGGAGTTCGGCACGGGCCAGTGTGCGGACGGGCTCGGCGGCCGAGCCGGTCATGCGGCCTGGCATGGAGAGCTCGATGAGTCGGCCCAGGTGCTCGGTCTGGAGGTTGCGCCGGAGGCTGGAGACCATGGGCTGGCGGTTGGTGAACCCGCGCACGGCCTCGGGCGAGGGGGTGGCGGCGGTCTCCGACCAGACCTCGTCGGTGATCGTCTTGAGCATCTCGGGCAGGGTGAGCATGTCCTGATCGGGTGCGACGCGCAGCTCGTTGTCGAAGACGCGGGTGAGCGTGGTCGGGTTGAGGAGCATGGTGAGCGTCGAGGCCTGCATGCCCAGGATGGAATCGTGAACGGCGTAGGGCACGTCCTGGAAGATGGTGGCGAAGCCGCCCTCGTCCCACCACTTGTCGAGGGACATGTGGGCGAGCAGGTCGGGCGTGAGGCCGTAGGCGGCATCACGGAAGGTGTGCTCGAGGATGAACGTGAGGGCGTCGCGCTGGCGCTGGGCCTGGACGGGGGTGATGGGGTTGCCCGCGCCCTCATCGCCGCGCTTGGCGCGGCTGGTGTACGCGCCGCCGATCCACTGGCTCATGATGTTGATGGCCGACATCTGCTGGCCGAGGGTGAGCTGGTAGCCCATGCGGGCGCGGGACCAGGACTGGCCTTCCTTGACGAAGTGGTCGAGCAGTTGGCGACGGTGGAACTCGGCCAGGCGGATCTTCTCGTTGGCGTAGTCGAGGGGATTGGAGGAGAGGTCCCACTGGCGGGCGGTGGGGTCGGAGCCCCAGGTGTCTTCGTCGGTGCCGTAGGTAAGCATGGGGTCGGCGGCGCGGCTGGCGACGGTGGCGGGGTCGCCATCGCCGTAGCCGTACTCGATGGCCCACATGTCGTAGGGTCCGATGTTGATGGGTCCGTAGTCGCCCTGGCGATCTCCGGCCTCGACGCGGATGTTCCAGCCGTGGTAGTCCATGACCGAGCCGGTCCAGGTCTTGGCGCCGGCGAGGGTGTCGGAGTTGATGGTGGCCAGGTCGTAGACGGTGGAGGCTTTGAAGTTATGCCGCAGGCCGAGGGTGTGGCCGATTTCGTGGGCGGTGAGGTCGGCCAGCTGGGGGCCGACGAAGGCCTCGGGTACGCCGTCGATGAGGTCGGAGGGTTCCTTGGGTTCGCCGGGGCCCGGGGAGTCGGCGGGTGTGTCGGAGGTGGCGGCATCGCCCGAGGCGCCGGCGAGGGGCGCGGCGGCGAGCAGGGCGCGGACCTTGGCCTGGACCTCCGCGGGGAGCATGTCGACGACCTGGGGGTTGGTGCGGTAGTACTCGAGGATCTCGGGCGGGATGGTGGCGGGGTCGTCGGCATCGGCGGCGTCCACCGCGGCGGCGGAGAGGATTTCGAGCTGGAGTCGCATGGTGGCCATGTTGAGCATGGCGCCCTCGCCGGCTTGGCAGAGGCCGTTGAACTGTGAGGTGCGGTTGGCCAGGCCATCGAAGGGCTGGGTTCCCAGGAGGGTGGAGGCGGGGTTGCCGGCGGGGTGGCCGCCGTAGCGGACGACGCCGCGGGATTGGAGCTCGGCGGCGATGTGGGCGCGTTCGGCGGGGGGTGCGAGGCGGACGCGGGGGTCCCAGGCGGGGTTCTGGGTGAGCCAGGAGAGGGTCTCGGGACCCATGCCACGCATGGCGATGGAGGGGAGCAGCTGCTCGTGGGTCTTCCAGAAGGCGCGGATGAAGCCGTCGGTGAGGACGACGTCGGCGTCGAGGATCTGCCCGGTGTTGGGGTTGACGCGGCTGGGTCCGATGGCGGTGCCCTCGCCGTTGGCGAGCCAGCGCACGAAGTTGTAGCGGGCGTCTTCGGGATCAAGGTCCATGTAGGCACCGGTGGTGGAGTCCTGCTGGCGGACCTCGATGGCGTTGAGGATGCCCACGGCCTCGAAGGCGGAGTTCCAGTACTCGATGCCCTGGCGGACCCAGCGGCGGTAGCGGATGGGCACGGAGTGATCGATGTAGAAGACGACGGGCTCTCGGGCCGGGCTGAGGCGGCGGGCGGGATCGGACTTCTCGATGTGCCAGCGGTTGATGTAGCGGACGTAGGTTTCGGAGGGGTCGATCTGGCCGAGGTCGGTGTAGCCGGTGGTGAAGAAGCCGACGCGCTCATCGGCGACGCGTGGCTGGTAGGAGCCGTAGTCGGGGATCATGCTGATGGAGTAGTGGAAGGTGGTGAGGACGCCGCCGTTGGCGGGCATCTCGAAGGCGAGCTCGACGTTCTGGGGGAAGGCCTTGGCCTTGGCGATGCGTGCCAGGTCGGGGCGAGCGTCGAAGGAGCCGAAGAACTGGGCGACGTTGCCGGCCAGGAAGGCGTCGCCATCGAGGACGGGGTTGCCCGAGGGGCCGGTGCCCAGGATCGCGACGTCCAGGATGACGCGGTCGGTGAAGAGGCGCGTGGTGGAGGACTGGCTCTCGGCGTCGCCGGTGGAGCGGATGTTCAGGGTGGGCTGGATGAGCAGGAGGCGGTCGTTGAGGCGCTTCCAGTAGACGTAGTAGTCGGCGACCTGGAGTCCGGCGTAGGCGTCTCCGCCGGCGAGGGTGACGGCGATGAAGTGCTTCTGGCTCTCGAAGCCGGAGGGCAGTTCGAGGAGCATCTGGTTGTCGTCGTCTTTGACCCAGACGCCGTAGAGGGACTGGCCCTCTGCGGTGGTGGCGACCTTGCGGAAGCCCTCGGAGAGGGTGGCCCAGGGGGTACCGGTGTCGTCACCGCCTCCACCGGCGGGGACGCCGCCGCCCATCATTCCGGCGAGCTGGGAGAGGTCGAAGGCGCGTGGGTCGGTGGTGTCGGCGGGGACGAGGAGGAAGCCCGGGGTGGTGGGCTGGGTGGCGGGGTTTGGCTGACTGGTCCCGGGCTGGGCGAGAGCGGGGGCGGAGGTGAGGAAGGCGAGTGCCGCGGTCGTGCCCGCGAGCGCGACGAGAGCCCAGGCGGGCAGGAACATGCGGGGAAGCCCGCCGGTCCGACCCGAGGGCTTCTTGGCGGGGGCGCGGGTGTGGGCGATTTGAGAGTCGGGGTTGGAGGCGGGAGTCGGCGAGGTCATGGTGTCTGCTCCATCTAACCCGGTGTGGCAACCCGAGGCAGGAGTTGCGCGGGCGTGCGGGATATGTCTGTACGCGGGGAACTGTCGGTGGGGTTCGGGCGGCAAGGCTTGGGGTGCGTGGGAACTCCCTGATCGGGTGGTACCGGGGCGAGGGCACGCTGGTGACAGCATATCAGGGAAGGATCGACCAAAGGCCGGACGGGGGGTCAAAAGCGCGGGTGCGGTGGTGGGAGGGCGACCGGGCTCGAATGTGCGCCGGGTTGCTGGCCGTCGGACTGAGTGGGACTTCGAGCGCCGGTCTGGGTGCGGGGGCACGGGGCGGCTCGCACCCTTGGTGCCCCTGTAACCCGAACGTTCGTCGCAGAGCCTCCTCAGGTCCGGTGTCCGTTGCCCTGCTCAAGGGTTGGTCGGAGGCGTCGCGGTGGTGCTGGCGGGATGCACGTTCGGTAGGACGGTGACATTCCGCCAGGTGAGGTGAAAGTCGAACTCGACGTAAGGGCCGACGAAGGCGGGGTGGTTGAAGACGCCGGGTGTTGGGCGATCGGGGTTGAGTTTCGGGGCGGCGGCGAGGGTGCCGGTGAGGGTCCAGAGGGGCGCCTTGTCCGGGTCGCGGCCCAGGGTGAGTTCGCGCGCGAGACGCTCGGCGAGCGTGCGGGGGACGGCCACGTCGAGCGCGTCGCCGATCGGCAGGCCCGACGCGGGATCGGTCACGGTCATCAGGGCGCGGTAGTCGCGTCGGGCGGCCTCGCGGAAGTCGGTGAATCGGACGCGCCACTCGATCGGGCCCTGGATCAGGCTGGCCTGCTCGACGCACCACTGGTCGATCTTGCGGCGGCGCTCGCCGGAGAGAGGCGCGGCGGGATCGGTTGGGTTTGCGTCGG
>CAZHKB010000228.1:0-4810 GCA_964533405.1 uncultured Phycisphaeraceae bacterium
GGTTTGGTGGGCTTGGTCAAGGGCGAAGGGTACGGGCGATCCGCGGACTGGGCGTCTCTGCGGTGAGCGCTCTACCTCTCGCGGGGAAAACCCAGAGGGCGTGTCACTCTTCGTCGTGCCACTCGAAGGACGGACGGAAGGGTGGGCGTGGTCTGTGAAGCGCGACGTTGAAGACCAGGCCGGTCATGAGCCACACGGTGAGGATGCTGGAGCCGCCGTAGGAGACGAAGGGGAGGGTGATGCCGACGATGGGGAGCAGGCCGATGTTCATGCCGACGTTGATGGCGGTCTGTGCGGCGACGAAGGCGGCCAAGCCCACGCAGACGAGGCGACCGAAGGGCTCCTTGCAGGACGCGGCCGTGAGCAGCGCGCCCAGCACCCACGCGGCGGAGAGCAGAACGACGGCGACGGCGCCCAGCAGTCCCCAGCGGAGGGCCACGACGGCGATGACCATGTCGTTGTGGGCTTCGGGGAGGCGGTTGAGTTCGAGCAGGAGTCGGGCGCGGTCGTGCCCCACGCCGGTCGCGCCGCCGGCGCCGATGAGGGTCTGGGCGGTGAAGGCCTGGTAGTTGATGTCTCCGGCGGTGGTCTGGTCGCCCTGGAACTGCCGGATGAGGGCGACGATGCGGGTCTTCTGGTGCGGGCGGAGGAAGGGGTACATCGCGGGCCCGGCCAGCATGGCGGCGGCGACGATGAGGGTGAGGTGTCGGAGCCTCGCGCCGGCGGCGAGCAGCATGGCCAGAAGCGACGGGGCGAAGAGGGTCGCGGTGCCCAGGTCGGGCTGGAGCATGATGAGGCCCACGGGGATGGCGGTGAGGATGCCCAGTGGGATGAGGCCCACGAAGGTGCGGTGCTCGCGGCGGTAGCGCATGTAGCCGGCGACGACCAGGACGTACGCGATTTTGGCGACCTCGCTGGGCTGGAAGTCGGCGGGACCCATGTTGATCCAGCCGCGGGTGCCGTTGCGGGGGGTGACGATGGAGGAGGGGATGCCGGGGAGCAGAAGGAAGATGAGCAGCAGGACGGCGACGGCCATGGCGGGGATGGCCAGACCCTTGATGAGGCGGTAGTGGGGGAGTGCGATGGTCATGGCGGCGGCGAGGCCAAGCAGGGCGAAGATCGCCTGCTTGAGGGCGACGCCCGCGAGGCCCAGCGGGCCGCTGGCGGCGCCCTCGGCGTGCTCAGCGAGGTCGATGGCCAGGATGCCGGCGAGGGTGAGCAGACCGGCGGAGATGAGCGAGAGCCAGGCGGCGTTGCCGATCCGCAGGACGGAGGTGGTGGGGCGTGCGGCGTCTGAGGTGCCGCGGATGATGGTGGGGAGTTGGTCCAGGACGCGGGTCATGGCGTGCCCCCGGCCGGGCGGGAGGGGGTGCCGCTGGCCTGGGTCTGGGGCGCGACGCGAGGCAGGTAGCCCTCCTCGACGAGGGCCTGGACGATCTGGTTGCAGATGGGGCCGGAGACTTTGCCGCCGCTGCCAGCGTTCTCCATCATGACGGCGATGGCGTATTTGAGTCGCCCCGCGCCGGGGCCGGAGTCTGGGCCGTTGGCTGGGCCGACGAGCGCGACGTACCACGAGTGGTCGGGCACGACGGTGACGGTGTCGCCCAGATCGTCGAGGATGGGGCGGCCATCTGGCCCGAGCAGGTCGATCTCGCGCGCGGTGGCGGTGCCGGTCTTGCCGATGACGCGGACGCCCGGGATGTTGAAGATCTCCTCGCGGAGTTCGCGGGTGGAGGTGGTGGTGCCGTCGGCGAGCGTGAGGCCGTCGGCGGCGAGGGTGAACGTGATGTGGTGGCCGGTGCCATGGATGGCGTCGTGGACGGCGCCGTCGAGGCCCTCCAGCACGGCCTCGATGGCGCGGGGGTCGAGGCCCATGTCCTCGGGTTCGGCTGGGGCGTCGTCCTGCACGATGCGGGGCTGAATGTGAACGCCGCCGCGGGCGATGGTGGCGACCGCGTCGGCGGCGTGCATGGGGGTCCAGGTGACGGGGCCTTGGCCGATGCCCATGAGGATGGCCTGGCCCAGGTCTTCGGCGGAGACGCGGCCGCGCGCGGTGGGTCCGACGCCGAAGTCGTAGCCGCGGCCGACGCCCCAGTTGCGGTAGGCCTGCTGGATGCCGTCGACGCCGAGGCGTCGGCCCAGGGTGTAGAAGAAGATGTTGCAGGAGCCGGCGAGGGCTTCGGGGGCGGAGAGATCGTGGCCCATGGTGTCGGAGTGGGTGGTCTGGAAGCGTTTGAAGATCCAGCAGCGGAGCTGGTTGGGGTTGTTCTCGAGGAGATGGCCCGTGCAGGCGATGCGCTCGGAGAGGCGGTAGGCGCCGGCGCGGACGGCTTCGAGCAGGATGATGACCTTGGAGACCGAGCCGGGCGCATAGGCCGCGCCCACGGCCTTGTTGAACTGGAGCATGGCGTCCGGGTCGATGGTGTGGTCGTAGGGGGCCAGGGGGAGGCGCGGCGGGCGCTGTTCCTTCTGGGCGAGCGTGTGCTCCGCTTGGGCGTTGGCTTCTCGGCGGACGCGCTGCTGGACCCGGCCCTCGGCGCGGCGGCGCTGGGCCTGGGTCGCGCCGGGGGTTGAGACCATCGCGAGAACCTCACCGGTGTCGACGTCGAGGACGACGGCCGCGCCGACCAGGGGCGCGCCGCTGGGCAGGGCCTGGTTGGCGTGCCACGCCTGGACGCTGGCCAGGCCCAGGTCGGGGGACATGGCGGCCTGGACGCGGGCCTGGAGGAGCACGTCGATGGTGAGGTGGACGTCCTGGCCCGGCGTGGGTGGGAACTCGACGGACTGGTTGGTGTCGCGACGGATCTGGCGTTGGCCCCGCAGGCCTCGGAGGTAGGATTCCTGTCGGGCTTCGAGGCCGCGGGTTCCGGCCAGGTCGCCGGGGAGATATCCGCCGAGGTCGATCTGGCCGTCGAGGCCGGCGGCGGTGATGCGGCCCGCGAAGGCGGGGTCGGAGGCGGTGAGGTCGCGCCGGGTGTTGAGAGTTTCGCGGGTGGGGGTGCCCATCCAGCCCAGGATGTCGCTGAGGACGCCGATGGCGGGGATGCCGCGGGTGGCGTCGGCGCGCAGGGGGAGCGGGAGGGTGCGCTGGTCGATCTCGACGATGATGGACTCGAAGGGGTACTCGCGGGTCGCGCCGTCTTCGACCGCGAGGCCGGGCAGGAGCGGAACCCGGGCTTGTGACGCCGAGTCGCCTGAGCCGGTGGGGTCGAGGATGGTCGTCTGGTCGGCCAAGCGGAGCAGGGCGAAGGCGATCTCGTCGGGGACGGCGCGGATGATGACGTGGGGGGAGCGCTGCTCGGCGATTTCCTGAGTGGATTGGCGTTCGAGGCGGCGCTGGTCGTCGGGTTCCAGGGCGCGGCCCGTGAGAGCGTGCTGTGCCAGGAACTGCTCGCGCCAGGTCGTGCGGAGGTCGGCGGCCATGGCCTCGACAGTCTCGAAGACGATCTGGCGCTCGTTGGCCAGGTCGTCGCGGGTGGTGCCGGACTCGAGGGCGAGCCGGCCCCACGCGCCGTCGACGTGGCGCTCGAAGGCGGGCAGGTATCGGGCGGTCAGGTCGTCACGCTGGGCGGGGGTGAGGCGTCGCCATTCGGGGCGGTGCAGCCGGTGGGCAAAGGTGCGGGCCTGTTCGCGGGCCCACGCGCCGGAGATGACGCGGTAGTCGATGGCGACGTGGTAGCAGGCGCGGTCGTGGGCGACGACGCGGCCCTTGCGGTCGAGGATGCGGCCGCGGGTGGTGGGGATCCACTCCGCGTAGCGGAGCCGCGCCTCGGCCTGCTGGCGGAGTTGCTGGCCGCGGACCAGTGTGAGGTGGCCGAGCTGGAGGGCGAGGGCGGCGATGGCCAGGGCGTAGGCGGTCCCGATGAGGACCAGGCGCCGGTGGAACATGCTGGGGATCAGTCGCTTCATGCGTGTTGTCGCGTGGCTCCGCCTCGCCGGAGTGTACGATCGGTTGGTGTGGGGCGGGGGCGTGAACGCGCCGTCCGAGTGAGAGCTCGCCGTCCGCGCCGCCCCCCTGCTCGAAAACGCAACGGACGCGCGAACAGGGTCGCGCGTCCGTGGGATGGTGGCCTTCTGGCGGAAGCCGTTGGGGTGCCTCGTGGGGTGGGCTCAAGGCGTGATGTGCGGCTCGCGGGAGAGATAGCCCATCCGGCGGAGGAAGCGCTCGGCCTCCAGCACATCGCGGCCGTCGAAGGGGGCGAGGGCTTCGGAGTGAATCGCGCCCAGGATGGCGTCCTGCTCGGTCGAGGCGTTCTGGAGGCTGATGGCGTGGACAAGGGCTTCGGTGGCTTCGAAGAGCATGTCTGCGTCGACCACATAAGCGTCCTGGGTGTTGACGCGGTCGAGGTGGGTGTCGGCATGGCTGGTTGCAGGGCCGGCCTGGGTCTTGCGGGCGTTCGGCTTGTTGTTGTTCTGCTCCACGGTCGGCTCCTTGTCTCGCTTCGGCGGGGCTTTCCAAGCCCCGTCTCCACAGGTGGGAGCGAGGATTGGGCCGGTGGACTCACGCCTGGGGCGTCGATTTCCGAGGCGCTTGGTGGTCGCGTCTTGGCCAGTGTCCCCAGCCCGAAGGGCCGCGCGTCCGGAGCCGGGGGTTGAGCGCGGCGAAATGCCCGGAACGGGCCTCCATTTCATCACGACCCTGGAGGGGTTGGCGTACGCAAGCCGCTTCGGGGTTTGGTGGTCGGGGGCTGAGTCCCTGGGGTGTTGCTGCGCTCAACCCCCGGCCACTGACGCAGAGCCCTTCGGGCCTTCAGAGCCCGAAGTCGGCGGGTCACAGGGTTTGGCGATAGGCAGCCGGGGGGCGTGCGGC
>CAZHKB010000229.1:0-4796 GCA_964533405.1 uncultured Phycisphaeraceae bacterium
CCCCCCTCCCCATCGGTCATCCCCGGCACCAGCACGTCCACCTTCAGCGGAGACCGCTTGAACGCGATCGCCTCGCCCGCCCAGTCATTCGGGTAGTTCCCCCACATCTCGGGATGCACACCGCCCAGCTCCAGCCCCGCCCAGTGCTCCACGTTGTCCAGCGGGAATCGGCTCAGCACCGCGCACTCGATCCCCCGCGGATCACCCGTGTCCACCGACACCAGGTAGTGGTACCCCATGCCCTCCAGGTACTCGTCCCGGAACTCCGTCAGGGCGGCCTCGCTCTCGATCTCCTGCAGCGCCAGCACGTCCGCGTCCAATCGCCTGATCGCCTCAGCCACCGCCCGACGCTCGCCCGCGGGCTTCGCATCGTCGATGTCCTCGTCCTCGCCCGACAGCGTCGGATCATCCACATGGTCGAAAAGGTTCAGCAGGTTGTACGTCGCCAGCCGCAGCGCCTCGGGCGTACGCCCCGGAACCTCGCGCTGGCCGAAGTGGATCGAGTCCGACGGGCTGGCCTCGCGCTGGGCGGCGGGCGCGGGGTTCGCGGGCGCGCTGGGCGGTGTCGGCGCGGCGCTCGGCCCGCACGACGCCAACACTCCGCAACCCCAGGCCAGCACGATCCACACAAGACTCCGCATGAGCGATCTCCAGACTTTCCCTCATCCTTGGCGCGGACTCGAGGCAAAGCGGGTCGGCGACGCGAGCCCCCGTACGAAGCACGCCGCTGGCGAATCGTGCGGGGGCTGGCGCCGCCCGCCTCGCGTCCGCTCGCGGCTAATCCAGCCCCCGCTCCAACCCCGGAACTCCCGTTGGCAGCACCGTGAACCCGAACATCGACTCACCCTGCACGTTGTCGAAGATGTAATCCACCCGCACATACACCCCGGGAAACTCCCGCCGCAGGCTCAGTCGCGCCCGCCGCAGGTCGCCCTCATCGACGTCGAACGACACGCTGCTGGTGAACGAATACTTCTCGGTCAGCGCGTACTGGGCCGCGAAGTCCGCGTACGTCACGTTCTCGGCGTTGAGGAACCGCAGCTCGCCCGTGCTGGTCAGCAGCGGATTGTGGCGGATGATGTACCCCGCGCTGGTCCGCGCCGGCTGGCTGTCGTCGAAGTTGTAAATGATCTGCCCGGTCAGCCCCAGAGACTCGGTCGCCTGCCACAGCGCATCCACCCGCCCGAACGTGCCCGGCTCGGTCAACTCCGGCCTCGCGTCGTACCACCGCGAGATGATCGACTCGATGTCCCGCTCGTCGTCGTTGAAGATGATCTCGGCGTCGAGAATCAGGAAGTCCACGCTCCGCGAGCGCCCCGCCGGGCCGCGGTTGGTCTGGAAGGTCTGGTTGAGCGCCAGCCGCACCGACGTGCCCTCGCTCAGGCCCTCCACGTCGTCGTCGTAGATGGGCAGGTCGGCCGAGTCGACGGTGCTGGCGGAATGGAAGATCGTGACGCTTGGTTCGATGATGTGCCGGAGCCTGTGCAGGTCGAACAGTTCGGACTCCACGGAGTTGTCCACCCGCTGGATGCTGGTCGAGGCGGTGGCTCCCAGCGAGCCCCACAGGCGGACCTCGTCGTTCTCTTCCGGGCTGAACTCGTCGAAGTCGTTATCGTAGATTGTCGCGCGTCCGACCGCGAACGGAGTCAGGTTGACCGGCCCCAGCGCGAACTTGCCCGCGATCTCATGCCGCATGTCGCCGCGCCACACGCCCTGCTCAACGTACCCCTCGGCCCGCAGGCGA
Organism: uncultured Phycisphaeraceae bacterium; assembly: GCA_964533405.1. Lineage (GTDB taxonomy): Bacteria > Planctomycetota > Phycisphaerae > Phycisphaerales > UBA1924 > JACKHA01. Next base: position 1,745 of record CAZHKB010000229.1, read on the forward strand.
TCGCCGATCGACTCCTCCGGTTCGATCCCCAGACCGGCCCGGGCCCGCCCGGGATTCGTGAACCCCAGTTCCGCCGCCGTCGGGTCCGTGAAGTTCATCCGCACCAGCCCGCCCCGCGCGTCGAGCGAGGAGGAGAACATGCCCGGGGCCATGTCGGGCAGCAGGTCGTCGGAGAGCCGCTGGTACCTGAACTCGGGCAGCTTCTCGGTCGTGTAGCCCGGCCCGGCCAGGATGTACTCGTTGGGCGAGAAGTCCATGAGCGAGGCTCTCGCCTGGATGGTGACGGCGGTGTTGGACTCGAGGCGCTGGGCCGCCAGCCCCGTGGCGAACTCGCGCCGCGTCTCGCCGTCGGTGTCGAAGAACGCGTCCACGAAGGTCGGATCGCCCACATAGGCGATCTCGCCCGTGAAGGTCCACGCGTCGCTGAAGCGGTAGCGGTGCTCGGCCAGGATCAGCCCCCGGGTGTCGCCGTCGTGCCCGAGTTTCGTGCCCGAGTGCGTGCGATCCTCGCCCTCATCATCGAGGATGCCGTAGGCGAAGATCGCGCCTTCGCCCCGGTCGGTGGCCCAGTTGGCGTCCAGCCCGCCCGCGATGCCCCGCTGGAAGTAATAGTCGACGAGCAGATTGGCCTCGAGCTGGGCGCCCAGGTCCTTGGGCCCGTCGATGCCGGTGAGCGAGAGGATGTCCCAGGTGGTCTTGATCGCGCCGTCGGACCCGCCGGGAGAGTTGACCTGGACGGCGCGGAGCGGGAATCGCTCGGGGTCGCCCTCGAAGGTGGGCCAGTAGAAGAACGGGATGGGCCCGGCCCGGAGGTTGATATTGTCGGCGTCGACCAGGTTTCGCATGGCCCCGTCGGAGCCGGGCAGGCGGCGGAGCGTGATGCTCGACGCGCCCAGCGTGAGCATCGGACGGAAGAAGGCCGAGGTCGAGAGGCGCGGGTTCTCGGCGGTGAACTCGTCCTGGGCCTCCTGCCTGATCGCGTCGGCCCGGACATAGAGCGGCATGCCCAGGCGCTCGTCGTAGGTGTTGAAGACCGCGTCGAGGATGATGGCGCGGTTGACCCGCAGGTCGTAGTAGACGCTGTTGCCGCGGATCGTGTACTGCCCGTCGGTGCCCATCACGGCGCCTTCGAGGTAGACGCCTCTGAACCTGGTCTGGTCGAAGCGGAACAGGTCGGCGAGCGGGCCGGGGTCGTGGAAGACCACGGCGCGGTCGGCCTTGAGCAGCAGGGTGCGCCCGGTCACCGCGTCGGTGCTCTGGATCACCACGCCCTGGTTGAACATGATGACGGTCTCGCCCGCCTCACCCTGGCCCTCCTGGATGGTGTCGGGCAGGCGGCTGACGATGACCATGCCTTGCACCGGCGGCCGGGCGATGGGGACGTCGACGGCGGGCAGGGCCGCGATGGTGTCGCGGATGCGGGTGGTGGCGGCGGCGGCCTCGGCCTGGGAGATGAGGCGCGGCCCGGGGATCGGCGCGATGATGGTCGGCATCGGCGCATCACCCGGCGAGGCAACGCCCGGTGTTGTCGGCGTGCCGGGAACGGCGGCGATGCCCGGCGAACCCGGCGCGCCCCCCGGCACCGTCGCGACGGGGCTGGCGGCTGCGCCCGCCTGGGTTGCGCCGGGGGCGGTGGCGTAGACGGGCCGGCCGATCCACGGGGCGGCCATCGGCTGCCAGACGCGAGGGTCCGCCTCGACCAGTCGCGCGCCGAGCAACTCAGGCTGGCCCAGAATCCGGCGGAGGTGGTTGGCCAGTTCGATCTCGGCGTCACGCAGGCCCGGCGCAACGGGCGGTCGGCCTTGCAGGACCAGATCGGCCTGCATGGCAGGGCGATCGGTGGTCTGGATGATGCCCTGGACCGGCAGCCAGACGGCGGCAACGCTCGGGCCGGCGGCGGCGGCGGGAGAGCCGACGTCCTCGAAGACCACGAAGACCTGGTACTGCCCTCCGGCGGCACCCACGGGCTGCAGGTTCTGCATCCAGACGTAGGCCCGGCGTGCGTCGAACACGGCGTCGCCGAGTGTGATCTGGACGGAATCCTCGAGCACGAGCCGGCGTGTGGAGGGGTCGGCGGGCGAGAGGCCGGGCTCGGACCAGACGTGGACCTTGCGGGCGTGCAGGCGGATCGAGCCGGTCACGGTGGGGATGGGCAGGCGGGTGCCCGCGAAGTCTCGGCCATTGATCTGGGACTGGGCGATCTGGGACTGGGCGATCTGGGACTGGGTGGACGGCTGCGCGACAGCAATCGAGGTCAGGCCGGCGGTGAGGGCAAGGGCGCAAAGCGTTGGGGCGGAGCGAGTTGGCGCGGCGCGACCGGCTCGGGTGAGCAGGCTGGAGGTGGCGGCATGAGCGAGCCGACTTCGTCGCACGAGCGCATCCTGGCGCGACCTTGCCGTTGGCCCGGAAGGGTGCCCCCTGTGCTGGGGGGTTGCCGGGGTCGCTCCCGGCGGAGCGGGGATGCTACGGGCGGGCGGGCTTGGTCACAACTCGGAGGGGACGCACGCCCAGAACATGGCCTTGGTTTGGAGCCCGCGTGCGGCGCGATACACTTGAGGTTCGGTGAGAGTGATGAAGGAGGCGGCACATGGCTGGGAGCACGCGAGTCGGCGGGTGTGTGGTGGCGATGGCGTTGCTGAGCGGGTCGGCCAGCGGGCAGTCGTTCAACATCGACTTCGGGAAGGCCGGGAGCGCGCCGTCGGCGTCGTTTGGGGCGGCGGGGCTGGCGGGGGTGTGGAACGTGCCGGACTTTGAGTTGTCGGGGCCGAGTTTTCTGACGCCGATCAGCGGACCGTTCACGGGGGTGTGGATCACGACGGGGTCGTTCATCCGGGAGGGCGTGGAGCTGCCGGTGCCTGGGGCGACCGGGGATGCGGGCGCGCTGCTGAACGACGGGATCTGGGGCACGGGCGATGTGATCACGCCCATGCATGTGGAGCACTTGGAGCCGGGGCGGTACAAGGTGGTCATGTATGGGGTCAATGGGGAGTCGGCGTTCCAGAAGACGTTTGTGGAGGTGTCGAACCCGGTGCAGGGGCGGTATGCCGGGGGC
>CAZHKB010000230.1:0-1057 GCA_964533405.1 uncultured Phycisphaeraceae bacterium
CCTCCACCCCAGACCTTCACGCGGTCGATCATCGACATCTGGATCTCGGCGTGCGGTAGCAGGGCCTCAATGTCCGTGAACGGGATCTCGCGGAACACCTTGACGAACACGGTGTGGTCGTTCTTGAGCCGCCCGATCACCGCCAGCCGCCGATACACGCCCACCTCGCGCTGGACGCCCTTGATCGGTGCCTTCCAGGTGCGGGCCCGCTTGGTCGCCGTCGACTTGCCGCGCACCCACAGGTCCAGGTGCTCGATCCGCTCCGGGCGGACCCTGATCTTGATGCTGGAGTTGCCGGCCTGCCGGATGACGGCCTCAAGGTTCACCTCGTCGAGCCGCTCGAAGTTGGCCTTGTCCAGCAGGTACGCCATCCAGCGGTTGACAAGGGCGTAGTCGGCATCGCTGGCCCTGGGCAGGCGGCTGGGCGGCGAGCCGCGCGGGCTGATCTGCAACGCGCGATGCCACGGGTCGACCGACGGCGTGTCGTTGAACGGGATGGTGTCGCGATCCGGGTTGAACGGCACATACAGCTTCGCCAGCGTCCGCTCGCAGGCCGAGGCCTCCTGCTCGATGACCTCCTCCAGTTCGCGCTCGATGGCCGCGAGCAGGGGAGCGTCGGGGCCGAACGTCTCGGTGTCCCGCGCCATCGCGATCCCCAGGTCTTCGGCCCGGATGGGAATGAAGCGATCGTCCGGAAGATGCAGCGGCTCCTCGGGGGGCGCGGGGGCGGCGGCGGAATCCTGTGGAACCGGCGGCGGCTGGGAGGTTGTGTGAGAGGCGACGGGATTGACGGGTGTCGCCGACATGTGAGGGATGGTAGAGGACAATCGCCGCTCGGTGCCCTGATTTCATCCAGACGCGGCGGCTTCGCCCACAGGGGTGATGGGCCTCCGGCCCAACACCCGATCCTTCCGATTCTGGTTTCACCATGAACTCCAAGACCTGACCAGGCGGCCGGAGGCCCGCTACCCCTTTCCCCAGTCGGAGGCTTCTCTCCCCACTCGCCCCACTCGCCCCGTCCACTGCTTCTACCTGTGCCTTCCTCTGTGTCTCTGTG
>CAZHKB010000230.1:1157-4796 GCA_964533405.1 uncultured Phycisphaeraceae bacterium
CTCTGTGGTGAGTCCCCTCTTTGAAAGCCCGCCGCGCAACTCGCCCATACGCTCCCGCAATGGCCCTCTCGGTCCCCAAGCCGCTCGAACAGCCGCTGTACCTCGCGATCCGGGGCGCGCTCTCGGTCCCGCTCATGGCCGGCCTCTCGCCCTCGATCGAGGCCATGCGCCGACTCGGACGGGCCTACGCCCACGCCCCGTTCAATCGCCGCCGGATCGACCGCATCGCCTCGCACCTTTCGGTCGCGTTTCCTGAACTTGACGAGCCCGCACGCCGCGACCTGGTGCTCAAGTCCTATGAGCACCTGGGCATGCTCGCCACCGAGGTCTGCTACACGCCACGACTTCTCACCGAAGACGGCTGGCTCAACCACGTCGAGTGGGGCGACGTGGGCCCGGGCATCCGCAAGCTCGCCGATGGCCGACCGCTGGTCTTCATCTGCGGGCACGGCGGGAACTGGGAGGTCCTGGGCTACGCCATGGCGCTGATGGGCTTCCCCTTCCATGCGCTCTACCGCCCGCTCGATCTGAAGCCTCTGGACCGGTGGGTCAAGCAGACCCGTGGACGCCGCGGCATGGTCCTGGTCGACAAGTTCGGCGCGATGCACGACATGCCGAAGATTGTCCGGGCCGGCGGGCACCTGGGATTCGTCGCCGATCAGAACGCCGGCGACCGCGGCACGTTCGTCCCGTTCTTCGGGCGCCTCGCGTCGACCTACAAGTCCATCGCGCTCACCGTCATGCAGTTCAAGGCCACTGTCGTGTGCGGGCAGGCGACGCGACTGGACATGGGGCGCGATGAGGCGTCGCGCCCGGGCGAGGTCGGCGAGGGCTTCAGCGTCCTGCGCCCCGGCCCGTTCCGCTACCGCGTCCATGTCGGCGACTACTTCCAATGCGAGGAGTGGGAGAACCACCCCGACCCGCAGTTCTACATCTCCGCCCGCTTCCGCCGAGCCCTGGAGAACATGGTCCGCCCCGCGCCGGAGCAGTACCTGTGGATGCACCGGGTGTGGAAGAGCCGTCCGAAGCACGAGCGCGAACACAAGCCGATGCCCGAAGCGATGATCGAAAAACTCCGGACGCTGCCCTGGCTCTCAGAGGATGACATCCAGCGATTGGTGGACCAGTCGGCCCGAGACGCGGCGTACCTGCGGGCGAATAGCACCGACAGGCTGGTGTGAGCCGCCTGCCCCGCGTGCGGGTGAGGTGCCTCACGAGGCTCAGCGAGTGAGGCTGAGGGGGCAGACGCGTCCGAACACCCGCTCGCCCCGTCGCATCGGTCGAGGACCCTTGCCGGAGGTTCCGGGCGAGTCCGGGCGCGGGCGGATGTCCGCTTCGCGGCCGACCGCTCGCGCGGTCGGTTCTGTTGTCCAGATGCGTACGCTTGCTCAACCCCCGCGAGCACCCTCCATGAGCGACACCCCAGGCCGACTCACCGATGTCCGAGTCCTGATCGTTGATGACGACCGGGACGTGCTGGAGTCCATGAACGTGGCGTTCCAGTCGGAGGGTGCGCTGACGCAGACCGCAGCCGACGGCAACGAGGCGGTGCGGATCTGCTTCGAGGACCCGCCGGACCTGGTGATCCTCGACCTGATGCTGCCGGGGCGCTCGGGGTTTCTGGCCCTCGAGAAGATCAAGGGACGCGAGGACAGCCCCCTGGTCATCATGGTCACCGCGAACGAGGGCCGCCGCCACCAGGCGTACGCCGAGTCGCTGGGGGTCGACGGCTACCTGCTCAAGCCGGTGCCGCTGCAGCGCCTGCTCGACGCGGCCGCCGACCTGGTCGAGGCGCAGGAGGACGAAGAGGAAGACGAGCAATAGCCCCTTGGTCGCACGGGCTTGCCGCCTTTGCCGGCGGCGCAACCGCCGACGCCCCGCCCCTTGACTCCCTATACGCCGCGCTCACCCCTGTACGGACCTTCGCGTGCCCAAACGCCAACTCGTCCTCGTCGTTCACGCCGACCCCGCGCGGGCTCCCGAGCCGCTGGGCACGTTGGCTGACATCACGACCAAACTCGCCGACTACAACACCGCCCCGGACGGCGCCAAGTCCACCGGGCCCATCCGCAGCCTCTACGGCCCGGGCATGATCATCGAGGTCGCCACCGCCGAACGCGACATCACGCAGGCTCTGGTCACCGTCATCGAAGAGGATGTCGCCTGGCCGGTGCTCAGCCGACTGTGCCGAAGGCTGGGATGGAAGATGAAGGACATCGACTCTGGCAAGGTTTTCGGGTAGGCCCGGCAGAACCGCCCGCGCGAGCCGTCGGCCACCTGTCCGCTGTCGTGCGCTCCAGAGCTCGCTCCACGCCCCCGCCCGCACTCAGAACCGCCGTCGATGTGAAGTGCCGACGGCTCGCGCCGCCGGTTCGGCTGAACCCTCCTCGCGCTCTTCGCGCTCTTCGCGTTGAACCCGATCAACCGGAACCGCGCGTAAACTCCCCCATGCCGACCTACGTCTACGAGATCCTCACGAAAGCAGGCAAGCCCACCGGCAAGACCTTCGAAGTCGTCCAGCCCATGAAGGACGATGCGCTCACGAAGCACCCCGAGACCGGTGCCCCCGTCCGCCGCATCCCTCAGGCTCCCGGCATCACCACCCGCGGGCACGGCAACAAGGGCGTGCTCACCAACAAGAGCCTCGACCGCCTGGGCTTCACCAAATACGAGCGCAAAGGCAAGGGCTACATGGAACGCGTCGCGGGCAAGGAAGGTCCCAAGACCATATCGAACGAGGATTGAATCGCACGCGGGCGCTCGGGTCCGAACCCCCGCCGGGAGGCGGGCGGTCCTCACGCCGCAAGTCACCCACCAAGCCGCGTGATCGTGCCCGCGTCAATCCACCCCCGGTTCCGCCAGCGGCTCGGACCAGCAGTTCGGACCGGAAGGTCAAGCCCCCAACCGCCCCCGCAGGAACTCCGTCTGCGCCGCCTTCGCCTCCGACGCCACTTTCCCGAATCCCGCGTGCTCTTGCGGCGCGCCCGTCTGCGTCCACGTCCTCACCTCAATCAACTCCGGATCGGCCCCAGCCCCCCGATACCGCTCACTCAGCCGCTCCACGAACGCCCTTTGCCCGGCCCACGGCACGATCTGGTCCGCCTCCCCGTGCAGCACGAGCAGCGGAATCGGCCTGAACCCCCCCAGGTGCCGCATCGGATCCAGCGGCTCGATCGCCCCCGCCTCATGCCGCACCGGCGGCACCCGCCCCGGCGGATCGGGCCGCGTCGGGTGGTACAACTCCTCCAGCCACCCGGTCGTGCACTCCACCGCCGCACACGCGAACGGGTGTGGGTCGCACAATCGCCGCAGCGCGACCATGCCCCCCAGCGACATCCCCCCGATCCCCAGCCGGGCCGGGTCGAACATCCCCGGATTCTCCGCCATCGCGGCCTCCACCGCCCCGTCAATCTCCCGCAGCGCCTGCGCCTGCAGCCTCAGGCTGTCGCTCGGGTCCGACGACAGCCCGCCCATTCCCATCCGCTCGCCATGCCCCGGCATGTCGATCGCGCACGCCGCGATCCCGGCCCGCATCCACCGCAGATACCGGCCCGGGTCCAGTTCCTTGTCCGCCGTCCGCCCGTGCATCCAGAGCACCAGCGGCGCGGGCCTCTCCCAATCCGGATGCACGAGCATCGC
>CAZHKB010000231.1:0-4750 GCA_964533405.1 uncultured Phycisphaeraceae bacterium
CGTCTGCACCACCGGCATGGTCGCCGAAGTGGTCACCTCCATCGCCGGCGAGCACGCCACCGTCACCACCCTCATGGGCGCCGGCGTCGATCCCCACCTCTATCGCCCCACCCGCACCGACGTTGCTGCCATCATGGAGGCCGACATGGTCTTCTACAGCGGCCTGCTGCTCGAGGGCAAGATGACCGACACTCTCGTCCGGGCCGCCAGCGGCGGGCGCGTGGTCTGGCCCATCACCGAACTCATTCCCGAGGACTCGCTGCTCACCCCCGAGGCGATGGAGGGGCACCACGATCCGCACGTCTGGATGGACCCCCTGTCGTGGCGCCAGACGATCGAGGTCGTCCGGGACAAACTGATCGAGCGCGTCCCCGCCGCCCGCGTCGAGTTCGAGGCCGCCGCCGCCGCGTACGAGGCCGACCTGGACCGCCTGCACGCCTACGCCGACCGCGTGCTGGCGTCGATTCCCGCGGACCAGCGCGTGCTGGTCACCAGCCACGACGCCTTCAACTACTTTGGCCGCCGTTACAACCTCGAAGTCGTCGGCATCCAGGGCATCTCCACCGAGTCCGAGGCCGGTGTGCGGGATGTCGAGCGCCTGGTCGATCTCATCGTCACCCGTCGCATCAGGGCAGTCTTCGTCGAGACCACCGTGTCGGATCGCAACATCCGCGCCCTGATCGACGGTGCGGCCGCCCGCGGGCACACCGTCGTCATCGGCGGCTCGCTCTTCTCCGACGCCATGGGCGCGCCCGCCACCTACGAGGGCACCTACCTGGGCATGATCGACCACAACGCCACCACCGTCTCCCGCGCCCTGGGCGGCACCGCCCCCGACCGCGGCATGGACGGCAGACTCGGGCGGTGACCCAGAACTTCAACACAGAGCCACAGTGCCACAGGGGCACGGAGCCGGAGCCAAGGCCGAGCACGAGCCGACAAGGAGCCCGAATCGAGCGACGCGCCGCGCGGCCCCTGCCCCATCGATCCACCATCCACGCACGCACTGATCCACTCGCCCACTCACAAACCCACACACCACCCTCTCTCCTCTCTGAATCCCCTGCCTTCCCCGCTTCGCTGTTGTGTCTTCTCCGCCTTCTCTTCTCTGTGCCTCCGTGTCTCTGTGTTCAATCCCCTCCAGGACAACCGAGCCGCAACTATGCGCCCTTCGATTGACATCGCTGAAGCCGCCACTCCAATCGACGCGCCAGCCCCGGCACCCATGGCCGCGCTCCCCCGCGCCTCCCCGCTTACCGGCCTGCCCGAGCACTCGCCCAACTCGCCCGTCTCCGTCCACGCCATGACCGTCGCCTATCACCGCAAGCCGGTTCTCTGGGACGTCGAGTACGATGCCCCGCCCGCGTCGCTGGTCGCCATCGTCGGGCCAAACGGCGCGGGCAAGTCCACCTTCATCAAGGCCTGCCTGGGCCTGGTCCCCATGGCCGCCGGTCGCGTCGCGTTCTGGGGCCAGCGCCTCGGCGCCGTGCGCTCCCGCGTCGGATACGTCCCCCAGCGCGAGAGCGTGGACTGGGACTTCCCGGTTTCCGCGCTCGACGTGGTCGCCATGGGCCGCTACCGCCGGATCGGCTGGTGCCTGCCCGTCGGGCGCGCCCACAAGCAGGCCGCCCTGGCCTGCCTCGAACGCGTCGGCATGGCCGACTTCGCCACGCGCCAGATCGCCCAGCTCTCCGGCGGGCAGCAGCAGCGGGTTTTCCTCGCCCGCGCCCTCGCGCAGGAGTCCGATCTCTACTTCATGGATGAGCCCTTCGCCGGCGTCGACGCCTCCACCGAGGTCGCCATCGTCGAGGTCCTCCGCGAACTGCGGGCCCGTGGCAAGGCCGTCATCTGCGTCCACCACGATCTCGAAACCGTGCGCGAATACTTCGACCACGCCATGCTCATCAACATGCGAGTCGTCGCCGCCGGCCCCGTCGATCGGGTCTTCACGCGTGAGAACCTCCAGCGAACCTACGGCGGGCGCCTCACCCTGCTCGCCGAGGCCAGCGAAGCGGCGGGCAGGGCGTGATGAACACGCCCCACCCGCGCGCCGTGCCACCGATCGCTGCTCTGAGCGATCGGTGCATATCCGCCACCAAGCACCGATCGTGCGCAGCCACGATCGGTGGCACGTCCCAAGCCCACCCTCGCCCCACATGACACCCGCGCTCACCATCACCGCCTCACTCTCCTCCCCGCCCTCCACCTTCTCCTGGGCCGAGCTCTTCCGCGCCCTCACCTTTCAAGCCGGCCATAACACCGCCCTGGTCGTCGCTGGCACCGCCCTGCTCGGCATCGCCGGCGGCCTGGTCGGCACCCTCGCCCTGCTGCGCAAACGCTCGCTCATGGGCGACGCCATCAGCCACGCCACCCTCCCCGGCATCGGCCTGGCCTTCCTCATCGCCACCGCCCTCGGGTTTCAGGGTCGCTCCGTCCCCATCCTCATGCTCGGCGGCGGCATCACCGCCATCCTGGGCGTGCTCGCAATCCAGTTCCTCCTCCGCTTCACCCGCCTGCGCGAGGACGCCGCCATCGCCGTCATCCTCTCCACCTTCTTCGGCCTGGGCGTGGTCATCATGACCGTCGTCCAGTCGTCCTCTTCCGGCCAACAAGGCGGACTGCGGGCCTACATCTTCGGCCAGGCTTCCGCCATGAGCGCGTCGGACGTTTGGCTCATGGCCTCGCTCGCTGTTGGCGCCGCCCTCATCGTCGCCCTGCTCTTCAAGGAGCTTACCCTCACCTGCTTCGATGACGAGTTCGCCCGCGCCGCCGGTTGGCCCGTGGGCCTGCTCGACCTCGCAATCATGTCGCTGGTCGTCATCGTTACGCTCGCCGGAATCCAGGCCGTCGGCCTTGTGCTCGTCATCGCCATGCTCATCGTCCCCGCCGCCGCCGCACGCTTCTGGAGCGAACGCGTTGTCATCGTCACGCTGCTGGCCGCCGCCCTGGGCGGCCTCTCCGGATACCTGGGCGCCATCGCCTCCTCCATGCTCGATCGCCTGCCCACCGGCGGCGTCATCGTCCTCAGCGCCGGCGCCATCTTCGTCCTCAGTCTCGTCTTGGCCCCACGCCGCGGCGTGCTCGCCACCGTCGCACGCCGCCTCCGCCTTCGACTCTCCGTCGCCCTCGACCACCGCGTCGTCGCCCTCACCGCCCCAACCACCGGCCCAATCACCGGCTCAACCACCGGCTCAACCACCCGCGCGCACGCCCCAATCCCCTTCATCGACCTCCTGCTCCGCCTCCGCGGCCTGGCCTTGCCCTCCGTTGGCTCTCCCGCCCTCACCGACTCTGGTCGCGCCCGCGCCGCCCGCGTCGCCGGCGCCCGCCAGGAGTGGGAGGACTTCCTCTCCCACCAGGCCGGCATCCCGCGCTCGCACGCCGCCGTCTCCGCCGACCTGGTCGAGCACGTCCTCCGCAAAGACGGAGCGCGCCCATGATCCCTCCCAGCATCCACAACTTCCTCACCACCGACCTCATGCCCATGCTCGCCTGCGTCCTCGCGGCTCTGTGCACCGGCCTGCTCGGCAACTTCCTCGTCCTTCGTCGCATGTCCCTCATGGGCGACGCCATCTCCCACGCCGTCCTCCCGGGCCTCGTGCTCGCCTTCATCCTCACTGGCTCGCGCTCCACCTGGCCCATGCTCGCGGGCGCAGGCGTCTCGGGCCTGGTCACCGTCGCCCTCGTCTCCCTCGTCCGCCGCCTCGGACGCCTCGACACCGGCACCGCGATGGGCGTCGTCTTCTCGATCCTCTTCGCCCTGGGCGTCGTCATGATCGAGCGCGTCGCTCGCCAGGTCGACCTCGACGCCGAGTGCGTCCTCTACGGCGCGGCCGAGACCCTCTTCTGGCTCAATGCCCCCGACCGCTGGAACCAGGTTCTCTCCGCCGACTCGCTCTCCGGCGTCCCGCGCCAGGTCACAACCCTGCTTGTCATGGCCATCCTCGCCGGCGCCTTCGTCGCGGTCTTCTTCAAGGAACTGCGCCTGGCCGCGTTCGACTCCGCCTTGGCCGCCAGCCTCGGCTTCCGCCCCGGCCTGGTCAACGCCGCTCTCATGGCCATGGTCGCCGCCTCCACCGTCGCCGCCTTCGAGGCCGTCGGCTCCATTCTCGTCATCGCCATGCTCGTCTGCCCGGCCGCCACCGCCCGCCTGCTCACCGACCGCCTCCGCTCGCAACTGCTCGTCAGCGCCATCGTCGCCGTCGCCAGCGGAATCCTGGGGTACATCCTCGGCGCGTTCGGCCCACACTGGTTCGGGCACGACCGCTCCGTCAGCGTCACCGGCATGATGACCGTCGTGGCGGGCGTCCTGCTCTTCACCGCCGTCATCGCCTCGCCCTCCCACGGCATCGTCGCCCGCTCGCTCCGCCGCCTCGCCATCGCCGTCACCGTCGCCCGCGAAGACCTGCTCGCCACCCTCTACCGCGCCGAGGAACGCCGCGGCGCGCCAGGCCCCGCCGATCGCGCCCTGCCCGGCAAGACCCTCGGCTCCCTCGCCCGCCGCCAAGCCATCAAACGCGGCGAAGTGACCCCCGCGCCCAGCGCCATGCCCATCCCGCTCGCCCTCACCGACAAGGGCCGCGACGCCGCTCGCCAGATCGTCCGCACCCACCGCCTGTGGGAAGACTACCTCGTCACCAATCTGGGCCTGCGCACCGACCACGTCCACGACACCGCCATGCGCCTGGAACACCTCCGCGACGCCGCCGCCGCACGGTGGCCGACCGCTCGCGCGTCCGGTTCCGCCCAC
>CAZHKB010000232.1:0-4703 GCA_964533405.1 uncultured Phycisphaeraceae bacterium
CTTTGGATTCCCGACAGCCCGCCCCCGGAGTCCCCCGCCCAGCGCGACTGGCGGGCCGCCCTGGACGCCCGCGTCCTCGAGCTCCGCGCCGCCATGGTGGCCGGCGAGGTCACAGGCCCCGATGCCGCCCTCACCCGACTGGCGACGCTCGACGATCGCCTGCACGACGATGCCGACGCGCTGTCGATCTTCTGGCACGACGCCGATCTGGGCGATGCCGAGCCGGACTGGACCGATCCCGACGCCGTCTTCCGGCGCGTCGAGGAGCTCGACGCGTCGCCGACGCCCGAAATAGGGCCCGCTGAACTGCCCGTCTCCGGCGACAAGCCCACCCAAGCCGCCACCGACGCCGCGGCCCGAGCCGCCGCCGCCGTCACCGAGGCCGACGAACTGGCCGAGCTCATCAACAACTCGGGCCAGGTCATCCGCATCCTGCGGGCCGACATCACGCTCCTGCGGCGTCACTACACCGCCCTCGACCGGGCCGCCCACGCCCAGCCCGGGTCGGGCGCTCAGCCGGTTGTACCTTCTGCCCCGCCAACCACGCCCTTCCCCTCGCCCGCTCAGCCCCAACGCCTCGTCCTGCCCGACTTCACCTCTCCCCTCGACGAGCCGACCTGGACCGCACTCTCCGACCGCCACGGCTGGTTCGCCGACCTCGCCCGCTTGGCCGCCACACCCCACACCGACCCGGCCCGCGTCGAGATGTTCAAGAACGGCGGCCCGCTGCTCGTCATGATCCTGCTGGCCGGCGCCGTCATCGGCTCGGTTGCCGTCGGCTCCTTCTGCGCCTGCATCTGGCTCATCGTCATGCTCGCCATGCGCCGGATCCGCTTCTGGTTCGTGCCTCCTGCGCCCGGCGGCAGCGTCTACCTCGAGACGGTCGCGGTCTTCATCGTCGCGTTCCTGAGCACGCAGGTGCTCGCCGCCGGCGTCGCCGCCATGCCCGCTCTCCAGAACTACGCGACTGAGGTCGCGATGGGCATGCAGTGGCTCGTGCTGCTCTGCATCTTCTGGCCGCTTTTGCGCGGCGTCAGCGTCAGCCAATGGCGACGCGACCTGGGCCTCATCGCCCCGCGCGGCGTCCTCCGCGAGATTGGAGCCGGCTTCCTGGCCTACCTCGCCTGCCTCCCGCTGCTCGTCGTCGCCGGCCTCGTCGGCGTCGTCCTCAAGAGCGTCCAGGACGACCTGCTCAAGGACCACATCCCCTACACCACCGGCGGCAATCCCGTCCTCGAGATGGTCTCTTCGGGCAGCCTGTGGCAGATCGCCCTGCTCGTCGCCCTCGCCACCATCTGGGCGCCCATCGTCGAGGAAACCGTCTTCCGCGGCTGCCTGTTCCGCCACCTCCGCGCGCGCGTCGGCTTCCTCATCGCGGCGCCGGCCTCCGCCCTCGCCTTCGGCCTCATGCACCAGTACGAGATCGTCCTGCTGGGCCCGGTGCTGGCCCTGGGCGTCATGTTCGCCTTCATGCGCGAGTGGCGGGGCTCACTGATCGGCCCCATCGTCATGCACGCCCTGCACAACGGCACCGTCCTGCTCTTTGTCATCTCGCTCGTCCGCCTCTCGGCTTAACCGGGAAGCGGCTCAGCGTGCCACCAGCTGCGGCTCGGAGCCGCTGGTGCTTCGTGGAGCCGGGAGGCAGGTCCGCCGCGTGCTCACGCCCGCGGCTGGGTTCACACCCGCTCCTTGCCCCGCTTCCACTCCGCCACAATCTGCTCCCGCATCTCGGGATCGATCCCCAGATACTCCTCCATGTACTTGTCGTACGTCGCCCCGTCCTCATCCCGCGACATATCCAGCCGCAGCTCGTTGACCACCTTCGTCCCCTGCCCGATCCACTGATCGAACGTCTCCTTCGAGATATTGGCCGCGATCCACTCCCCGATCGGCCCCCGGAATGGCGGGCGCGCCATCTTCGTCCCGGCCTTGCCCGACTGCCGGCACATGAACCCGTCCGTGGGCATGGCCGCCGCCGCGCTCGCCCCCGCCACCTCCGGCAACGGCTTGCCCAGCTTCGTGAGCATCTCGCCCATCGCGTTCTTGGGCATCAGGTCGCCCCGCGCCGCGGCCATCTTGAACCCCTCGGTCAGCACCTCCGCGGCACGCTCGGTTTGCATCGACGCCATGAGCGCGGCCCCCGCCAACTGATACGCCTTGCTCATCGCCGGATTCACCGACACGCAGCGCAGGAACGCCGCCGCCGCCTCCTCAAACCGCCCGGCCTGGTTGTACGCCGACCCCAGCGAAAAATGGGCCATGTCATTGGCCGGGTCGTCCGAAGCCATCTTCTCAAACTGCGCAATCCGGCTGTTTACGTCCATGCGCAACCCTAGGCGGGGTCGCCTGGGAGTTTCCGGACACTTCCCGCATGGAGGGGGACGGGCTTTCCAGCCGGTCGGGCATCGGCGAGGCGCCCGCAATCATCCAAGACTCAAATCGGCGCAACCGTGTCCGACGCGGTCGTCTTACGACCGTGCGACCACCGCCGCTCTCTGGCGGGGCTGGAAAGCCCTACCCCCGCAACTCGGGCGCCCGCTCTCACCTGCCCACCCACACATCCCCCGGTGTCCTCGCCACCACCCGGGTTTCCTCCTGCCCCGCCGCCGCCAGCAGGCGTTGCAACGGCTCATCCACATGCTCATCGCTCAGCTCGAACGTCGAGTGGTGGATCGGCATCAGCCACTTCGCCCCGCTGCCGCTGAACATCTCCCACACCTGCTCGGGCGTCGCGTGCATGTGCTCCCAGGGCGAGTACGCCCCGATCCCGAAGATCGCCAGGCTCGGGTCCAGTTCTTTGAACGCGTCGGTCGCCGCCGTGTCCCCCGCGAACAGCACACGCTGCCGCGTCGTCTGCATGAGATACGCGTTGTACCCCCGGTGCCGATCCCACGCGGCCCGCGCGCCCCAGTGCTCAGGGCGGATGGCCGCGAACTCAACCCCCCGGTGCGTGACCGACTGCCCCCAGTCGACCTCGATCACGTCCGCGAAGCCGCCGGGGATCAGGCGCCCGGTGTTGCGGGCGGTGATGACGGTCGTCCGCGGGCTGACCAGCTTCCGCAGCGTCGGACGATCCAGATGGTCAAAGTGAGCGTGCGAGATCACGATCACGTCAATCGGCGGCGGCGCGCCCGTGGGCGCTCCCATCAGGCGTGATACACCCATCGTCCGCCCCACCAGCCGTGGCCCGATGCGCCCGCTCAGCACCGGATCTGTCAGCACCGTCAGATCGCCCACGCGCACCAGCGCCGTCGCGTGCCCCAGCCACGACGCGGCCAGCGGCTCCTGCGGCATGCGAGGCCAGCCGAACTTGGACGCGATCAGACGCTTGGCCGTCTCACCCACGCCCGCCGTCGCACCGTCGCCGCCGTCCACCGCCCCGCCCGCGGAGCCCGCCGCTCCCTGGGCTCCGACCTGCACGCGATGCGTGTCGGCCGCATCCGCGATCTGCTTCTTGAAAGATCGCACAATCTGGTTGGGATAACGCCGCAGCCCCGAGCGCGTCGCCGCCGCCGCCCGCTTCCAGAACCCGCGCTTCCGCGCTCTCTTCTTCCCGCCGTCCGTGGACATCGGAACATTCTACGCGACGTGGCGTGAACCCCGGCCCCGCCCGTGATGAGGCCGCCCTCACCCGATCGAACCCCCGACCAACGGAGCCGACCCGCGCGAGCGGTCGGGCAACTATCGGCTCTCGGCGTGCGCCAAAGCTCGCCACTCGCCCCGCTCCGAAGCCCCCAACCCACGCCCGTGACCGTCGGCGGGCTCCCAAGCCCACATCATCCGGTGGGTGCCCGACTGCTCGCGCAGTCGGCGGTGCTCATGCGTGCGCCGCGTGCTCCGGCAAGCCCGCCTCACGCCCGAATCACGTCCTGACCACATCCGCCGGCCGATACCGACCCTCCAGCACCATCTCCGGGTCCGCACCCATCCAGTTCTTCAAGACCGCCGCGTACACCGTCCGGAAATCGATCCGGTACTTCAAATCCCCGTCATCCAGGTCGGTCATCGACGGGTGGTCCCCGTGTACGCCAGCCTTCACCATCGGCCCGAACAGGTACAGCGGCGCCGCCGTGCCGTGGTCCGTCCCGCCCGAGGCATTCTGCCCGACGCGCCGCCCAAACTCGCTGAACGACATCGTCATCACCCGCCCGTCGTTGCCCTGCTCCTTCAGATCGCGATAGAACGCACGCACCGCCTGGGCCCACTGCCCCAGCAGGTTCGCGTGGCTCCCGTTGGCCCCGCCCTGGCCCGCGTGCGTGTCGAACCCGCCTATGTCCACGTAGTACACCCGCGTCTTCATCCCCGCACGGATCATGCTGGCGACCATCGACATCTGCTGGCCCAGCCCGCTCCGCGGATAGTCAACCAGCGGCCTCTGCGATACCGCCGCCCGGATCAGGTCGCTCGACACCTGCGCATCCAGCGCGGTCCGCGTCAGGAACTCGACGTTGCTCCCCGCGGCCATGTCGTCGGTCGCGCCCCGCCGGTTCAGGTCCGTGTACGGATCGACCAGCGACGGATGCACGTCCTGCCCCGTCCAGCGAAACAGGTCCGCCGTCTCAAACGACACCGGCTGCACCAGCCGACCCTGCATCGCCAGCGGAGCCGTCCGCCCGATCGCGATCGGCGGCGGCAACGCGACATTTCCCGTGCCTCCCGCGCTGGCGACGCCAACTGCCGCGGCCGCCGGCGCCCGCCCCGAC
>CAZHKB010000233.1:0-4668 GCA_964533405.1 uncultured Phycisphaeraceae bacterium
CCTCTCCCCCACCCGCATCACCACCGCCCGCATCTACCTCATCGAAGCCCCCCTCACCCCGGACCAGGTCGCCCGCGTCGCCAGCGGGCTGCTCGCCGACCCCGTGCTCGAAGTCGCCCGAAACGGCTCCGCACCCCTCGACCCCGGCCTCACCGCGACCATTGAGGTTCACCCGCTGCCCGGCGTCATGGACCCCGCCGCGCAATCCGTGCGCGACGCCATCCGCGAACTCCTCTCCGTCGACGCCCTGGTTTCCACCGGCTGGCGGTACGACTTCGCGGGCCTCACCCCCGCGCAGGCCGACACGCTTGCGCGTCGCCTGCTCGCCAACCCGGTCGTCCAGGCCATCCACAACACCCCGCACCACCCGGTCACGCTTCCCAAGGGCCATCCGGCCAACGTCGCCGTCCGCCACATCGCCCTGCGAGCCCTGGCCGACCCCGCTCTCGAACGGCTCTCCCGCGACAGCCACCTGTTCCTCGACCTCGCAGAGATGCGCGCGATCCAGGACCACTACCAGACCCTCGACCGCGACCCCACCGAGATCGAGCTCGAAACCCTCGCCCAGACGTGGTCCGAGCACTGCGTCCACAAGACGCTCAAGAGCACGATTCGGTATCGGAGCGCGGGCGACGGGGCCAACCTGCCACTTCTCGCTTCCCCCGACCCGATCAACTGGTCCAACCGCCCGGGGCACACGCTCAACCCCGACGGCTCCATCACCATCCACAACCTGCTCAAGTCCACCGTCGCGGCCGCCACGCACGAACTCATCGCCGATGGACTCGACTGGTGCCTCTCGGTCTTCGTCGATAACGCCGGCATCATCGCCTTCGACGACGACCACGCCGTGTGCGTCAAGGTCGAGACCCACAACCACCCCTCGGCCCTCGAGCCCTACGGCGGAGCCGCCACCGGCATCGGCGGCTGCATCCGCGACATCCTCGGCACGGGCCTGGGCGCCAAGCCCATCGCCAGCACCGACGTCTTCTGCGTCGCCTGGCCGGACGGGTGGAGTGATACCGCGACCAAGCCGGTCAGCGATGCCCCGGAGCCGGGAAGTGGCCGAGTGGCCCAGTGGCCCGGTGCCCGAGCGGAAGGCGTGCCCTCCAACGCCGCTTCATCACGAGCGACCGCGTTCAGTCCACGTCTGGACCGCACTTCGCCACTTCCCTCGGGCTGCCTCCACCCGCGCCGCGTCCTCACCGAGATCGTCGCCGGCGTGCGCGACTACGGCAACCGCATGGGCATCCCCACCGTCTCCGGAGCCGTCTGGTTCGACAACCGACACATCGGCAACCCGCTGGTCTTCTGCGGCTGCATCGGCGTCATGCCACGCTCGGCCATCGGCGGTAAGGCCCGCCCCGGCGACCGCATCATCGCCCTGGGCGGTCGCACCGGACGCGACGGCATCCACGGCGCGACCTTCTCGTCGGCCGAGCTCACCGACACCCACGCCGACGAGTTCTCCCACGCGGTCCAGATCGGCAACGCGATCGAGGAAAAGCGCGTGCTGGACGTGGTGCTGCGGGCGCGGGGCGAGGCGAGAAGTGGAAGAGTGGCGGAGTGGCGGAGTGGCAACGTGAATGGCAGCCCCTCCGGCACCGCCGCATCGCCATCGCCCAGACCTGGCCCACGTCTCGACTCCACCCTGCCACTTGACCACTTTGCCACCTTGCCACTTCTGGGCTCGTGCCTCTTCTCGGCCATCACCGACTGCGGCGCCGGCGGCTTCTCGTCGGCCGTCGGAGAGATGGCCGCCGACCTGGGTGCCACCGTCCACCTCGAGCGCGCCCCCCTTAAATACGCGGGCCTCACACCCACCGAGATCTGGATCAGCGAGGCCCAGGAGCGCATGGTCCTGGCCGTGCCCACCTCCAACCTCGACGCCCTCTCCCGCATCTGCCGCGAGGAGGGCGTCGAGATGGCCGACCTGGGCGAGTTCGGCACGCCCGCGCGCGACCTCATCCTCACCTACAACGCCGTCGAGTTTGGCCGCCTCTCCATGCACTTCCTCCACGAAGGCATCCCAACGCCCACGCGTGAGGCGGAGTGGGGGGGGGGAGGAAGTGGCAGAGCGGCAGAGTGGCAGAGTGGCAACGCGACAAGCCCCACTCTGCCAGCGCCGTTGGGCCTCACGGCCCCCACTTGGCCACTTGGCCACTCTGCCACTCTGCCACTTCTGGCTCTCCTCTCCCATCCCAACATCGCCTCCAAACACTGGATCATCCGCCAATACGACCACGAGGTGCAGGGCCGCACCGTCGTCAAGCCCCTCGTCGGCCCGGGCCAAGGCCCCTCCGACGCCGCCGTCATCGAGCCCGTCCCCGGCGCAGGCCGCGGCCTGGCCATCTCCCAGGGACTCGCGACGGGCTACATGACAACCGCCTCCGCCTCAACAGACCCGACCGCGCGAGCGGTCGGGCGAGGAACACCCACGGCGTCCACTTCGGCTTCGTCGAAAGCCGGCTCGGAGAGCCAGGCCACCCAGGGCGACCCCTACCTCATGACACTCGCCGCCATCGACGAGTGCGTCCGCAACCTCGTCTGCGTCGGTGCCGACCCCGCCCGCATCGCCATCCTCGACAACTTCTGCTGGCCCAGTTGTAAGAAGCCCACCAACCTCGGCTCACTCGTCCGCGCCGCCGAGGCCTGCTACGACGGCGCCAAGGCCTACCGCACCCCCTTCGTCTCCGGCAAGGACTCCCTCAACAACCAGTTCACCATCCCGGGAGAGGACGGCTCCGCTGGCGTCACCATCGAGATCCCGCCCACCCTGCTCATCACCGGCATCGGCATCGTCCCGTCGCTCGACCGCGTCGTCACCATGGACGCCAAACGCCCGGGCAACCTGCTCGTCCTCGTCGGCCAAACCCAGAACGCCCTCGCCGGCTCGCACCTGGTCGGCATCGACATGGCACAGCCCTCAAGCCCCGCGTTGCACACCTTCCCCCGCACCGACCTCACGCTCGGCCCGCGCCTGGCCCACGCCGTCCACTCCCTCATCACCGCCGACCTCATCGCCTCCGCTCACGACGTCTCCGACGGCGGCCTCCTCTGCGCCGTCGCCGAGATGCTCATCGCCGCCCAGCCTCGCGGCACCCAAACCCTGGGCGCCGAACTCCTCCCCCCCGACCCCTGCCTCGATCCACTCGCCTTCGCCTTCGGCGAGTCCCCCTCCCGCTACATCCTCGAAGTCGCCCCCCACGACATCGACGCCGTCCGCCGCGCCCTGGTCGACCTCCCCTGCGACATCATCGGCCAGCTCACGAGCACCGCGCACCTCACCTGGTCCAGCGGCGCCATGAACGAACCCATCGACCGCCTCCGCGACGCCTGGACCCGCACCCTCGACTGGTAACCCCGCGGGCCACCCCTGCGAAACCGCGCGTCCCGGCCCTGCGAACCCCCTTGGTCCCCCCCGCGCCCACCTCTAGAATCCCCACCATGCGCTGGCCCTTCTTCCGCAACGATCAGTTCCTCGAAGCCGGGCGCAAGGCCCGCCTGCTCCACTCCCGCTGGCTCACCGCCGCCATCGAACGCCCCATGGACGCCCCCCGCATCCCCACACGCCGCGTCGCCGACGGCGGCTTCAGCGACATGCTCGGTCGACCCAACGGCCGCCAACGCGCCGACAAATGGTGGGACCTCGCCCTGGATCGCGTCCCCAACGACTGACGCGCCCAGCAGAACCCACTGCGCGAGCAATCGGGCGCCACCCATCAGCCCCCTGCGTCCGATCAATCCCGATACCCCCGATGGCACTCATCGCAACTCCGCGACAACGCCGTCAGCGCGGCCCCCAACTCCTCCACCGTCGGCGCACCCGCCGAGTCCCACGCCAGCAACAAGTCCTCCATCGCCTGAGCCAACTCCCCGGACCTCACCATCAGCTGGTCATACCCATCCGCCGTCCCCTCGCCCGCCCGGATCCGCGCCGTCTCGCCCAGCCGCCGCAGATCATCCGCCAGCCGCCCCGCCTCATTGGCCGCCACCAGGTCCGGATGCTCCGGGTGCATCCCCCACGCCGCCTCCCGCAGCAACTTCAGGTGATCGAGCGTCCGCCCCGCCGCCGCCATCGTCGCCACCAGCCCATCCGGATGCACGACCTCCGGAAACTCGCCCGGCGCCGCATCCAGCGTCGCATCATCCACCACCCGCGCCTGACGCACGTTCTCCCACAACCCCTGATAGTTCTGGCTCGTCCCCGCCGCGGCCATGAACGCCAGCGCCTGCTCATTGCTCGCACGCCCCGTCATCACCGCCGCCAACGCACACGCCGCCGGCCCACGGTGCTTCCCGTGATAACAATGGAAGAACACCGGCCCCTCCAGGTCCCGCAGCGCCCGCGCCACCGTCAGCCCCTGCTCCTCCGACAGCCCGTCATACCCGATCGGCACGTGCACATACCGCATCCCCAGCTCGTGCGCCGTCGCGATGTCCGGCTCCGACCCATCCACCGAAATAATCGTCTTCACGCCCAACGCCGCCAGCTGCTCCAGCTCCTCCCGATCCGCGGGCTCACCCCCTGAATACACGCCGCCGAACGGCGCCAGAAACGACTCGATCGAGACCTTGGGCGCGAGCGTCACCACCTCCGCCTCGGGTGTGGCCCCCGGCGTGGCCTGGTTGCCGCTCGGGCCAGCGATGCCCTGACCCCCCGCGCCC
>CAZHKB010000234.1:0-4641 GCA_964533405.1 uncultured Phycisphaeraceae bacterium
GGCGTGGCCCGCGCCCGGCGCGGCGGCGTGCGGGTGGGCCGCGTGAGGATGGGAGTGGAGGTTGGCGGCGTGGTCGTGGGGGGTCATTGGTTCATCCATCGGCGGCGTGCCGGGGGATTGATGGGGCGCGGGAGGGCTGGGTCAAGCGGGGAGTGGAATCGGGGCGCGTGCAAGCCGGACCTGAGGCTCGGCGCGGGTCCGGGTTCCGGAGCACCACTGCGCCGCGGAGGGAACGGCCCAGGCGGAGAGGAGGGAGTTGCGGCGAGTGGTGGCACCCCAGACTCGACCCGGACCCTAGGCGCAGAGCCTTTCAGGTCCGGCGTCCATCACGATCGCGGTGGGGCGAGCGGCGCGGGGCTGAGTTCAGACGGCGCTCATGCCCCCTCCGCCAACGTCGCAGAGCCTCGTTGGCGCCTCTCCCGCGCGCGGGAGAGGTGCGTCGACGCGAGGAGGGAGTCCACGGCCAGGATGCCGCTGCGAACCGCGGATTCCATGGTCGCGGGCCAGCCGGTCTGGGTGTAGTCCCCGGCCAGAGCGATGGGGCAGCCTGGGTGGATGGGGCCGGGCGGCGGGCGCCCGGTTTCAAAGCCTGGCGTGGCGGCGAACGTGGCGTGGCGGGACTTGATGACGCGAGACCAGAGCAGGCGAGCGTCGGCGGCGGGGGGGATGCAGGCGGCGATGTCGGCGACGACCTGGGCGACGATGTCGGATTCGGGGGCGTTGACGAGGTTGATGGGGGCCGCGCTGAGAACGGCGTGGACGCGGGTGCCCGCGGGGTCTTTGCGGAACAGCCACTGGGTTGGGCGGTCGAGCAGGACGGCGTGGGGGGCCGAGAGGATTGGGCGGTCGAAGCGGAGGTGAATGCCCAAGATCGGGCTGTGGCGAACGTCGGCGAGCGCCGGCACATGGTGGTGAAGACAGGGCGGGAGCAGGGCGAGCACGCGCGAGGGGGGGACGGCGAGGACCACGAACTGGGCGATTCGGGTGGCGGCGTCTGGGCCGGTTCCGGTGGTCACGCGGACCACGGTGGCGCGGGGGTCACTCGCGTCGAAGCCGTCGGTCGGGATCGGCTCGACGAGGGACACGCGCTGGGCGAACTCGATGCCGCCGCCGGCGGCGTTCAGGGTGGCCTCGACGTTTGAGTAGAGCCGGGCGAGGGGCACGCGTGGCACGCCGATGCGGGCGGCATGTGGCCCCGCGAGCAGGGCGTTCTGGAAGACCATGAGGGCGGGCGATGCTGAGACGCGGTCCACGTCCAGGTTGCACGCGCTGACGACGACCGGGGACCAGAAGCGCCGGATGGTTGATTCGGGCTGGGCGATGTGCCCGAGGAACTCGAGGAAGGTGCGTGAGGCCCACTCGGCGCGGCGTGCCACCGCGATGGCGGGCAGCGAGGCCGCGATGGCCGCCTTGTCCAGCGGCGACAGGAACCGTGCGGCGGCGAACGACGGGGCGTAGTGGAGTGGAGGCGGGAGCGCGGCGGGGGCGATGGTGGAGGTGCGTCCGCCCGGTTCGATCCAGGTCTGGGCGTCGGTCCACTCGATCGCGTCCGACATGCCCAGGCGGCTGAGCAGGGCGGCGTAGGCGGTACACGCGCCCATCGTGACGTGCTGGCAGTTGTCGATCTCCTCGCCGGTGTCGGGGTCGAGGTGGCTGGTGGCGCGCCCGCCGAGCCGGCGGGTGGCTTCGAGGAGCGTGACGCGCGGGCCCTGATCGGCCATGTGGAGGGCGGCGGCGACACCGGCGAGGCCGCCGCCGATGACGATGGCGTCGCCCTGAGGGGGGCACCCACCGCTCGGAGCCGCGGCTGGTGGCGCAAGGGATCGAGGCTCGCCTCGCGTCATCCCGGCAGCCCCACGCCCAACCAGCCGGCGACCGCGATGGAGAACTTGCGAGCGCGGGGGACGCTGATGCGTTGGCGCGCGAGCATCGCCGGCTGGCGCTCGATCGAGTCCAGGAGCGATTCGTACACGGCGGCGAGAGCCCAGCAGACGCGGGCGCATGAGGGGTCGATCAGGGACTCAAGTTCGCGCGACGCGCCGTACAGCACGCGGGCTTGGGCGATCCAGTCGCTCAGAAGCGCGGCCGAACCAGCGGCGTCCGGCGCGGTCAAGACGTCGCCGGGGCTCACGTTGTGCGCGAGGTACGACTCGCGAGGGAAGTACGACCGTCGGGGGGTGAACGCCATGTCCTCGCGCAGGTCGCGGAGAATGTTGGTGAGTTGGACCGCGCGGGCGCGGAGGATGGCCAGGTGCATCACACGCGAAGCCAGGTCGGCACGTCGCACGCCCCAGATCCGGACGCACGCGATCGCCACGGTGCCCGCGACGCGATCGCAATAGTGCGCAAGATCCGCGGTGGTCTGATGGTCGACGCCGCCAGCGTCGGCTTCGAGCGCGTCGAGCGTGTGGGTGAAGATGGTCGCTGGCAGGGCGTGGGCGCCCGCGGTCGCGAGAAACGCCGCCCACCAGGGGGCGCAATGGGCGGGGGCGTCGGCGCCGCCCGAGCCGGCCAGAGCGGCGATGGTGCGGGCGCGGAGTTCACCCAGCGCGGCCAGCCGCGTCGTGGGCGTGTGGTTCGGACCGTCGGCGTCGGCCAGATCATCGGCGTGGCGCATCCAGGTGTACAGGGCGAGCAGGGCGGAGCGCCTCGGCTCGGGGGCGAGGCGCAGACCGAGATAAAAGTTGCGGGCGCGGGTGCGCGTGATGTCGCGGCACGCGATGAACGCGGGCGATTGGGGGTCGATGGTCGCCCGCGCGGAGCACCGATCGTGCGGAGCCACGATCGGTGGCATGGGAAACGTCGGCGAGATGTCCAGCAGCGTGCTCACGCGTCGCTCCGGCGTTTGGAGCCCAGGCGTGAGCGCAGGAAGGCGCGGGCGATGAGGATGGACTTGTCGAAGCGCGACAGGGCCGGTCGCTTCCAAAGGGTTGTGCAGCCCATGGCCTCGATGCGCCGCAGCGTGGAACGTCCACCGGCGTGGAACAGCCACACCGGCGTGCGGATCGACGCGGGCACCAGGCGGTGCAGGTCCCCCGACTTCTCGAACAGTTCCCCGGTTCGCTCGACCAGAGGGCGCAGCGCGAGAATGAACGGCACGCGGGCTTCGGGATCGTTCGGGCTCGCGATGAAGTCGCGCAGGGCCGCGTCGTCCAGGCCCGTCAGCGTGCGCGGCAAGTACACGCGATCGCGGTCCAGCAGGTCTCGCCGCACGTCCTGCCAGAAGTTGGTGAGTTGCAGCGCGGTGCAGAGGGCGTCGGACTTCCCGAACAGGTGCCGGCGGGCGGTGGGGACCCCGTGGTCGATCGCCGCGCCGGCGTCCTCGACGCCGCCCAGAGCCAGGACAAGCCGCCCCACGGGATTGGCCGAGCGCCCGCAGTAGTCAATGAGTTGCTCCCAGGTGTCGTAGCGGATCACGCGCTGGTCCTGCTCGAAGGCGTCGATCAGGTCCAGAAACGGGCGGAGTGGCAGTGGCAGCGGGCGGGGCTTGCTGATCTCCGCCAGCGCGATGAAGACCGGGTGGGTCGGCGGATCACCGCGATGCCAAGCGATGGTCAGGTCGCGCCACCAGGCGAGCAGGGCGAGGCGGGCTTCACCGAGCCGCGAGCGTGAACTCGTGGAGTCGTGGGCCGTATCGAGCGGCGATGGTCCCGCCAGCGGCGCGTCGGGAGCCTGGCCCGACGGCGCCGGTGCCGATCCCGCAACAGTCGCCTGATCCGCCGCGTGCTCACGCGGGCGGCTCGGCTCGTCGGCCAGATCGTCGGCCCAGCGGCAGAACGCGTACACGGCCGCGAACGGATCGACCAGCGCGGGGTCGAGCAGGCGGGTCAGGACGGGGAAGTTCTCGTTGTGCGTGCGGGCCAGGCGACGGCAGTATGCGAGGCAGTCGGCGGGCGCGGCGGGCAACTCGCGCGGCGGGGCGTCCGGGCCAAACTCGGCCAGGAGCGAGCGCGGGGAGGTTGAGGAGTGGAGGGTGGACAGACCAAGGATCCTCGCTGACAACGACGCTGACGAGGCGCGATGCCACACACAAGGGTAGCGATCACGCTGTTGGATTGGTTCGGGCGACCGGAGACTCGGCGTTCGAGGTGCGCCTTGGCGTGGATTCCGCCTCGGAAGCCAAGGGCGACGGCGCGACTGGCGACCGATCCCCCGACGCGTGGTGGCCGACCGCTCGCGCGGCCGGTTCTGGTGGGTGTCGCCTACACTTGAACCCTTCATCCGCTCATCCGGATGAACGCACACAACCGACAGCCCGCCGCCGACGCCCAACGGAGGGACGCTCGGCACGCACGGGGGAGATTCGTCCTATGAGCGACCGTTACCTGTTCACGTCCGAGTCTGTGTCGATGGGGCATCCGGACAAGGTCGCCGACCAGATCTCCGACGCGATCCTCGACGCCATGCTGGCGAAGGACTGGAACAGCCGGGTCGCGGTCGAGACGCTGGTTTCCACCGGCATGGCGGTGGTCGCCGGAGAGGTCCGCACCGAGTCGTACGTGGACATCCCCGCGGTCGTCCGAGGCATCATTGAAGAGATCGGCTACACCACCGGCGACATGCAGTTTGACTGCCACTCCTGCGCCGTCCTGACCAGCATCAAAAACCAGTCCGCCGACATCGCCCGCGGCGTCGACGCCG
>CAZHKB010000235.1:0-4627 GCA_964533405.1 uncultured Phycisphaeraceae bacterium
CCACCGCACTCGGCAGCTCCACGATCATCGTCGTCCCCTGACCCCACACGCTCTCGACATCCACGCTGCCCCCCAGGGCCCGGGCCGCGTGCTTGACGATCGCCAGACCAAGCCCCGTGCCCCGCCGCTTGCCCGATCGGGCCGGGTCCACCTGGTAGAACCGCTCGAAGATCCGTGCCTGCTGGTCCAGCGGGATCCCAATCCCCTTGTCGATCACGCGCAGACGCAGCGTCGCCCGCCCCGGCCCGTGCGCCGGGTCCGCCAGCGCCTCGCCCACGATCCGGATCGTCGTCCCCTCGTGCGCAAACCGGCACGCGTTGTCCACCAGGTTCCGCAGGATCTCCTGAACCAGGCTGGGATCGGTGTCGGCTCGCCGGGCTTCGGGCGCCACCTCGATCGAGAACGTCAGCCGACGCGCCTGCCGCACCGCCTCGAACGGCGCGACCACGTCCTCCACCACATCCTGCATGTCCACCCGCGAGATCCGCACTGCCGCGTCCGGCGATTCCATCCTCGACAGGTCCAGCAGGTCGCGGGTCATCTCCTCGAGCCGCTGCAGGTTGTTGCCCGCCAGCTGCAACGCCCGGTCCCGCATCCGCGGATCGTCGATCGCCGTATGCAGCGTGTCAAACGCCGCCCGAAGCGCGGCCAGCGGCGTCCGCAACTCGTGCGAGGCGTTGGCCACGAAGTCGGTCCGCGCCTGCACCGCCGTCGCCAGGTCCGTCACGTCGCGGAAGGTCAGCACCACGCCCCATCCCCGGGCCGACCCGTCCCGACCCGCCCGCGCCAGCGGAGACGCCGTCGTGTCATACACACGCGACTCGTCCCCCGCCACCACCCGTACCCGGGCCGACGCCGGCCTGCCCTCCGACGCCGCGGCGTGCAACGCCAGCACGTCCCGCTGCGCGATCAGGTCGTCGATCACCCGCGCCCGCTCGTCAAGGCGGACCCCCAGCGCTCGCTCGCCCGCGCGATTGACCAGCACCACCCGCCCCGCCTCGTCGGTCACCACCACCGGCTCACCGGCCGCCTCGATCACCTCACGCCAGCCCCGCCCCTGATTCGCCGTGCGCAACAGCTCGACAACCTCGGGCCGAGCCCGCTCAAGAGCCGTCGCCAGCGAGGCCCACTCCCGATCCGCCGTCGGTCCCGACGGCGGGCCGACCCCGATCGCCCTGGCGAGCGACCAACCCGCCTCGAGGGCCTCGGTCTGGTGGCGTTCCCGCCCCCGAACGCCACGTCCCCATAACCCCCACGCCACCGCGCCCAGCCCCGCTGGCGCGACCCCCAGCGCCAGCCACACCGGAGGCCTCGCGCCCGAGGCCCACAACGCCACCGCCGCCAACGCCAGCGACCCACCCACGATCGCGATCGTCTGGCGAGACTTCACCATGCACAACCATATAGAGGAGGGAACCGGACCGCCCACGCAACCCGCCGGCAAACCCCCAGCGCCGGCCCGGGGCTTGGAGCATCACCCGCGTGCCGAGGGGTTGACCCGCCACCGCTGGTGAGGCCTCACGCGCAGCCGGTGAAGTCCGGTCAGATTTCTCGCTCATCATCGCTGGGCGTCAGGGCCGCCCGGTACCCAACCCCGCGCACGGTCCGCAGCATGGCCGCGTGTTTGCCCAGCTTCCGGCGGATCGCGGTCACATGCACGTCGATCGTGCGTTCGGTCACCAGGATCCCCGGGCCCATCGCCCGCGTCATGAGGTTCGCCCGCGACAGCACCGATCCCCGGGCCTCCAGCAGCGCGCTGAGCAGGCGGAACTCCGTCAGCGTCAGCGTCACCGCCTCGTCGTCGAGGCGAGCCTCGTAGGTCCGCAGGTTCAGCTCGAGCGCGCCCAGCCGCAGCGGCGGCAGGACCGGCATCTCCGGCCCGCCCTTGTCCGTCCGCCTGAGCACCGCATCGATCCGCGCCATCAGCACCTGGATCGAATACGGCTTGGTCACATAGTCGTCCGCCCCGAGGGTCAGCCCGACGATCTGATCCGTTTCCTCACCCTTGGCCGTCAAAATGATCACCGGAAGCGAGGCGGTCGCCTCCTCGCTCCGCAGACGGCGAAGGACTTCGCTGCCCGACATGCCCGGCATCATCAGGTCAAGGACGACCAGATCGGGCATCTCACGATTTATTTGCTCCAACGCCGCCCGCCCGTTGGAGGCGGTCCGGACCACAAAGCCAGCCCGCACCAGGTTGTACTGGAGCAGCTCGACCAGGTCGTCGGCGTCGTCCACCACAAGGATCCGCTTCTGATCGCGCATCATGTTGTGGTCCAAGGCTTTACGGTCATCAACAGCGAGCATGTGTCCCGCCTTTCCCAGTCCCGATTCCCGAGACGGGAGGGTAGTTGGCGGGCCGGGGGCAAGATAGGGCCAAACTGTTGGGATTGCGCGAATTCCCTAGGGGCGCAATGATGGCGCATCACTCGGGGGGCGTCTGCACCTCCGGAGCGGAATCGCGCAGGTTCAGCCGCAAACCCATGGCGCGATCGAGTGCGGGATCTGTTTGCTCGTGGAGAATTTATGGGTGGAGCCGAGAAGTCCAGCCGATGTCGACCTGTGGAGTTTGCGTTCGCTAATGACGCAGGCTAGTATCCACTCCCTTCGATTCCGATGGTGTGCGCCATCGGCGGTGCCGCGAGGGCAGGGAACGTCCCGGCAACCTGAAGCGTGTGTGAACCACTCTTCAGGTCGTCGATCATCCGGGCGTGCCGTTGAGTTTCGAAGGGCAACACCTCGGCCGGTCGTGTGTACCGGCCCCGGACACAAGAGATCATCGCGGCCCATGTGCTGGCGATGAGATCGACCGGCCGAAACCGGGTGTTGAGTTGCGTGGAACGGTTTGTTGAAACAAAGAGGGAATCGACGAGCACCGTCGGGTCCCGCAGCAAGGAGCAGGTGCATGATTCGGAAGATTGGTCTTGTGGCGGTTTGCGGGCTGGCGGCGAGCGTGGCCTCGGCTCAGGCCGACGCCTCCCGCGCCCTGAGCAGCGAGATCGCGGCCGACGCGTCGGCTCGCACCTCCTACCAGGGTAGCAGCGAGGGCTTCTCCATCCCGTCCGCCTCCGGGTCTTCGACCCTGAACATCGGCGGCCTGGTCTCGTTCCGCACGAACCTCAACTTCGGCGACGACGATGCCCGCGGCGAGGACAACGACTTCGTGTGGGGCTTCGCCCTCCCGCACGAGCAGATCTGGTTCTACGGCAACCTCTTCAACCCCGATTTCACCTACATGATCGAGGCTGAGTTCCAGGGCACCGAAAGCAGCGACGGCTCGTTCGCCTCCGGCGGGTCGGGCTCGGGCGACTTCAACCTCCGTGACGCCTGGGGCCGTTACCAGTTCGAGAACGGCGTCTACCTTCAGGCCGGCCAGTGGAAGACCGACTTCACCGCCGAGCAGCTCACCGAGGACCAGTACATCCTCTTTGCCGAGCGCTCCTTCATCGACGCCTACTTCAACGCTGGCTACACGCAGGGCGTCCGCGTGGGCTACGAGGGCGAGACCTTCCACATCGTCGGCAACTTCACGGACGGCATCCAGACCCGCAACCGCGACTGGACCGACCCCGCCGAGGCCGACATCGCCCTGGGCGGGCGTTTCGACTGGCTCTTCAACGGGCAGTGGGTCTTCGACGACCACACCTCGTTTCGGGGCTCTGAGTTCAGCGGTCGCGTCGGTGGCGCGTTCCACTGGCAGACAAAGGGCGAGACCGGTCTCCAGACCACCGCCGGCTCCGAGGCCGACATGTTCATGTTCACCATCGACGCGGCCCTCGAGGGCGACGGCTGGAACGCCAGCGCGGCGTTCGTGGGCGACAGCATCGATGTCGACAGCGGCGACGAGGTTACCAGCTTCGGCATCACCGTCCAGGGTGGTATCTTCATCACCGACAACGACGAGCTCGCCGCCCGCATCGACGCCCTCTGGCGCGACGACGACGCGTTCACCGAGGATGAGGACCAGTACTTCCTCACCATCGGCTGGAACCACTACTTCTTCGTCGAGTCGCACGCCGCCACCGCCTACGCCAACCTCGTCTGGGGCCTCTCCGAGACGGGCAGCATCATCGGCTCTGACAGCCACTACCGCGGCACCACCGCCAACGGGCTGCTGGGCAACGGCGAGGACACCGAGATCGGCCTGATCTTCGGCTTCGACGCCCTCTTCTAAACCACGACCCGATCGCCGCCGACCCCCGACGGGCAACCCTCGGGCACGCGGACGCGAACGGGCCTTCTCAGAACTCACACCGGCCGGGTCGAAAGACCCGGCCGGTTGTTTTTACGGCACGCTTGCTCGCCCGTGCTCCGCTGCCCGATCCCGGGCGACTCAACGCGCGAGTCGCCCATCATCCAGCGGGCAAGGCTTGGCGTGCTCGCGCACGCGGCCAGGTCACATCGCGGCCGCCTTGGCCGATTGCCGCCAATCCAGCCAGTCGAGCGTGGTGCGGGGGATGATGCCCAAGGCCGCGCACTCGTCGATGAACCGCTGGGCCGACTCGCGCTCGCGAGGGCCGACCTCGAATCGCAGGTGCTCGGTCAGGTAGCGGCGAGCCAGGTCAATCGGCCAGCCCGCGCCCGGCGCGTGCTTCTGGGCGATGGCGTCGAGGCGCAGCAGGTTGTG
>CAZHKB010000236.1:0-4616 GCA_964533405.1 uncultured Phycisphaeraceae bacterium
GTGCGGGGGAGGCGCGGGCGCCAGAGTACGAACACGGCGCGCAGTCAAGTCATTCGGGAAAACGTGGCGGAGTTTCGGTTCATGGTCTCGGGCGAGCGGGGAGGGCTCAGGTTCGTCGTCGGGAGTGGGCGTGGGGCTCGGGGTGTGCCTGGACGCGGGTGCCGACGGGGTGGCCTTGGGCGAGGGTGAGGAGGTTCTGGGGCGTCTTCCAGGAGGCGACGATGGCGGGGGCGCCGATGAGGGCGGCGGCCTGGGCGGCGGCGCGGGCCTTGGGGATCATGCCGCCAGCGATGACGCCCTGGGTGATGAGGGCTTCGATGGTGGTCGCGTCGATGGTCTGGATGACGCGGCGGTCGGCGTCG
The DNA here is from genome assembly GCA_964533405.1 of uncultured Phycisphaeraceae bacterium. Taxonomy (GTDB): domain Bacteria; phylum Planctomycetota; class Phycisphaerae; order Phycisphaerales; family UBA1924; genus JACKHA01. The sequence continues at coordinate 363 of CAZHKB010000236.1, forward strand.
AGGATGCCGGGCACATCGGTGAGCAGGAGCAGGCCGGAGGCGGCGACGATGCGTGCGATGCCTCGGGCGGCGTGGTCGGCGTTGACGTTGAGGGTGCGGCCCTTGCGGTCGAGGCCGACGCAGGCGATGACGGGGAGGAAGTCGGCTTCGAGCAGGGCGCGGACGAGGCCCGGGTCGCCGCCGGCGACATCGCCGACGCGGCCCACGTCGAAGCCGGGAGAGATGGGCTCGCAGATGGTGAGGAAGCCGTCGCCGAGCGTGAGTCCGACGGCTGGGGCGCCAGCGGCAAGCAGTGAGCCGACGACCGCGGTGTTGGTGGAGCCGGCCAGAACGGCGGTGATCTGGTCCATGATCTCGGGCGGGGTGATGCGCAGGCCGTCGCGGCGCTGCGTGGTGAGTCCCAGGCGGTCGAGATGGCGATCAACGGCCTTGCCTCCGCCGTGGACGAGGATGAGGCCGGCGGGGAGTGTGGCGTGCAGGGCGGCGAGCGCGGCACAGAGTTCGGGGAACTCGGGCGCGTCGATGGCGTCGCCGCCGACTTTGACGACCAGCGGGGCGGGAGGCGGGTTGTTTGGCGGGATGTTCATCGGATGGGAATCACCAGAGAGGCACAGAGACACCGAGGAAGGCGGGAGGCAAATGGCGGGAGGGAGAGGTGACGCTGAGAGGCGTGGCGATGGGTTGAAAGAAATCAGCTCGGGGCGGGTCGTTGTTTCATCGATGTTCCGCCGCGCCACGGCGTTTCATACCCCCACAGTCAACTTGGCAGCGCCTCGTTGACACCACCCCCGCACGCGGGGGAGGGGGCGAGGCCCGCGGATTCGTCGAGGCCGAGCGCGACGTTCATCGCCTGGACCGCCTGGCCGCTCGCGCCTTTGACGAGGTTGTCGATGGCGGAGCAGAGGACCAAGTGGCCGGCGGGGTCGGATTCGATGAGGGCGATGTCGCAGAAGTTGGTGTTGCGCACGGCCGCGACAGTGGGCCACTGGCCTGCGGGCAGGAGGCGGATGAAGCGCTCCCGGGCGTAGCGGCGGGCGAGTTCGTCGCGGACGCGGGATTCGGTCCAGCCGTGGGCGAGTTCGACGTGGATGGTGGTGAGGATGCCTCGGTCGTAGGGGCCCAGGTGGGGGACGAAGTGGACGGGCGTGCCCGCGTGCTCGGCGATTTCGGGGGAGTGGCGGTGGCGGAGGGCGGCGTAGGGGGACTGGGAGACCTCGCAGAAGAGGGAGCGTTGGTTGGGTGTGCGTCCCGCGCCGGAGACGCCGCTGGTGGAGTCGATGATGGGGGTGAAGCCGGGGCGGATGGCGCCGGCCTGCACGAGCGGCCAGAGAGGCAGGATGGCGGAGGTGGGGTAGCAGCCCGGGGCCGCGATGAGGCTGGCGCCGGCGAGTCGGGCGCGGTTGAGTTCGGGCAGGCCGTAGATGGCGCTGGGGAGCAGTTCGGGGTGGTGATGGGCGAAGGCGTAGTGCTTTGGATAGGCGTCGGGGCTGGAGAGGCGGAAGGCGGCGGAGAGATCGACGACGACGCGGACGCGGTGGATGAGCGCGGCGGCAAGGTCGAGGCTGGCTTCATGTGGTGTGGCGAGGAAGACCGCGTCGGGCTCGAGGGAGAGGACGGCGTCCATCGAAGCGGCGGTTGAGCCGGACGAGGGCGACGAGGGGGTGGAAGTGGCGCTTCCGCCGGAGAGCGGGAGGACTTTGAGGTCGCATTGGCCGCGGAAGCGGGGCCAGAGGGAGTCGAGCGTCTGGGCCTCGGCGGTGCGTCCGGAGCCGAAGAGTCCGACGAGTTGGGCGGAGGGGTGGCGGAGGACGATCTCGATGAGTTCCGCGCCGGTGTAGCCCGAGGCGCCAATGACGACGGCGCGGGCGCGGCGACCGGGAGAGGTCGGGCCGGAGAGCCCGACCCCCTCATGTGAGGTCGGGCTGGCACGCCCGAGCCCATCGTCAGGCTTTGAGGAGCGGGTCATCGCGCGCTCCTGGCGGCCTTGCCGACGCCGGCGGCGTGTGCGAAGTCGGTGGCGACGCGCTTGGCGGCGGGCTCGCCGCGGCAAGCGATGAAGATGGTGTCGTCGCCGGCGACGGTGCCCAGCACGCCATCGGGCGCGTCGCGGTCGATCTCGGCGGCGACGAGGGACGCGTGCCCGGGGCCCGTGCGGAGAACGACGATGCTGCCGCCACGCTCGACGGAGATGACAAAGGTGCGCATGGCGGCGGAGCGACCGACGCTGGAGAGGGCGGCCTGGGCGTGGAGGGAGCCGGCGTGGAGCGGGGCGAGGTGGGGCGTGGCGTGCCCGTTGGCGTGGCCCGAGGCGGGGGCGTGGTTGGCGTGCGGGGGCGGTTGGGCCGCGGCGGTGGCGTAGGCGGCGATCTGGTTGGCCTGGGAGGCGGCGCCGGCGGCGGCGATGATGTTGGCGGTGAGGGTGTAGCCCGCGCCACCCTTGACGGCGCCGATCTCGCGCAGGTCGCGTGAAATGGTGGCCTGCGTGGCCTCGATGCCGTCGGAGGCGAGCAGGGCGCGGAGGGCCTCGTGGCTGGGGACGGGGCTCTTGGAGAGGAGTCGGACGATCCGGGCTTGTCGGGCGCGGCGGGAGGTCATGCAGGAATATACGGTGTTGTGAATAAAAAGTCAAGAAACGATCGAGAGACGGAGTGATACGGATTGTCGTTGCGACTCGGGCGTGCCACCGATCGTGGCTGTGCACGATCGGTGCGGGTTGGCCGGTTGTGACCGGGGCACCGATCGCTCAACGCAGCGATCGGTGGCACGACGACGCCCGCGTTCCATCACGAGTTCGAGTGATGGAGCGGGCTTGGGATGACGGAACCGGCCGCGCGAGCGGTCGGCCACCGCACGGCGGTCGGTGCGGGTGAAGATCGCCCGAGGCATCGGGCGTTGGTGCGAGCGCACGCCAGCGACTCGCGTGGGGGGCTCGAGACGGATGGCGGGGCTTGGGCCGCCCGGGACGGTCGGCGAGTCTGGGCGCGGCCCGCGATCGAACGGTGGCCCGATCGCTCGCGGGACCGGCTCGGTTGACCCGGGGCGCCCGACGCGGCCTCAGGGCATCGGCGGTGCGCCGGTGGCGTTGGCGGGAGCGGGCTCTTGCTCGGGTGCTTCGTCTTCGGGCGGCAAAGGCTCGGTCTCGACGAAGCCCAGGGCCTCGGCCTTGTCACCGTCGATGTTCACGCCGGTGCCGGCGTTCTCTCGCCATGAGCCGGGGAAGACCGGGGGCGGCTCGGGCTCGGCGTCCTCGGGGGCCAGTGGGTCGTCGGCGAGCAGGTTGTCGACGAAGCCTTCGGGGTCGGAGGCGAAGGCCGCGATCGTGTCCTGGTTGAAGGCGGAGAGCCGCTCCTGGACCTTTTCGGCCTTGTTTTTGGCGTCCTCGATCTCCTTGTCAACGTTCTCGACTTCCTTCTGGGCGTCGGTGAGGAACTCCGCGGGCCTGCCGAGCAGGGCCTTGGTGGGGCTCATGCCCATGGCCAGGATGTCGCTGGCCCGGTTGAAGAGGTGGGTGACCATGAGCTCCCAGAACGGGAAGAAGGTGTTGCGAACCGTGAGCGTGAGCAGGTGGGGGAAGTGTCCCAGCAGCACGTCCATGACGAGTGAGTTGCCCGTGGCGGCCTGCATCTGGAGGTCGCGGATGCGCGGGCCCAGGTCCTTCATGGTGAGCTCGATGATGTAGTTGAGGCCCGGGCCGATGGCTTTGTCGAGCTGGGCGAGGCCCAGATCGCCGATCTGCTTGCCGCCGATGCCGAAACCGCCCATGTTGAAGAGTTGGTTGTTGGGATCGGTGAGCGGGCCCAGGAAGGGGACGGTGTCGGTGAGAAGCTTCATGAGGCGGTCGTAGACGGCGCGGCGTCCGAGTTCGAGCAGGGGCATGTCCTCCATGAGTTTGTTGGGGTCGCGGTTGATGGTCTCGTAGATCCGCTTGAGCATGTCGAACTGGAGGGCGGTGATCTCCTCGATGATTTTGGAGACGAAGCCGGGCAGCTCATCGATGCCGATGACGGTGCGGATGGCGTCGAGGTAGAGCGGGCCGATCTGGGGGAACGAGGCGAACGCGATGGCGAGGCTCTCGTCGCCGAACATGGCCTTGGGCGGGCGGCCGAAGAAGTCGTTGAAGGCGTCCTGGGCGTCCTGGTACGCATCGCGAACGTCCTGGACCGCGTCCTCGGCGGCCTTCTTCGCAGCCTGGGCCTTCTGCTGGATTTCTTCGAGGATGTTGGAGGGTGGCGGGGACGGGGGCGTGCCGGGGGG
>CAZHKB010000237.1:0-4600 GCA_964533405.1 uncultured Phycisphaeraceae bacterium
GCCCGTGGGCAGGCCGCAGGCGCGGCGGACCTCATGGGCGATACGGGTCATGGAGGCGGTGATTTCGGGGGCTTTGCGCCCGTGGACGTAGGGGCGGTCGTGCATGTTCTCGACCAGGACGGCGTCGAAGCCGGCCTCGGCGAGGATGAGGGCCTCATCGACGGCGTGGCGGACGAGCTGGTCGATTCCGGCGGAGGCGCGGGGCGTGCCGGGGAGCGCGCCGGCGTGGACCATGCCGATGAGTGAGCGGGTCTGGCCGAACATGGGGAGTCCTGGGGGGAGTGTCGGAGCGACGAAGTGGCAGAGTGGCAGAGTGGCAGAGTGGCAGAGTGGCGCGGATCGTACTCGTGCTCATCGCCTCGCTGTCTCTTCGGCGCGTCCGCGCCTCGGATACCCGAATCGGGCGATGGCGTAGATCAGGCCACCTGGTTACGGTTGGGGCTGAGGTAATCGGCCAAGCCGTCGATGGCGGCGTTGGCACGGAGTGGGTGCGGGCCTATAGGGCGGATGGTAACGGAAACCTGCACCCGCCCAGGTCGCCCGGAACGGCGAGGGGAGGGCAGCAACGGTTATACTGATCCTGTGAGCACCCCCCGCCCCAAGCCCGACGACCATGATGACCTGCCGGCCCTGCCCAAGGACGTGACGTACACGACGCGGCTGCTGCTGGAGCAATCGACCAGAGGGGACAAGATCGCGGGGTCGAAGCTGCTCGAGGCGCTGTACGACGAGCTGCGGTCGCTGGCGCGGGCCCGCATGGCCAGGCAGCCGGCGGGGCAGACCATCCAGCCGACCGCGCTGGTTCACGAGGCGTACATGCGGCTGGTGGATGGGGGCGACCCGGGGTGGGATTCGCGGGGGCATTTCTTTGGGGCCGCGGCCAGGGCGATGCGGAACATCCTGGTGGATCGGGCGCGCCGGAAGAACGCGGTGAAGCATGGTGGGGATCGGCAGCGGGTCGAGTTTGATGAGGCGGTGATCCAGGACGAGCCGGAGCCCGAGGAGATGCTGGGGCTGGACCGGGCGCTGCAGGAGCTGGAGGCGGCGTATCCGCGTCAGGCCGAGGTGGTGATGCTCAAGTATTTCGCGGGGCTTGGAGTGGAGCAGATCGCGGAGGTTTTGCAGAGCTCAGAGCGGACGGTGAAGCGGGACTGGCGTTTCGCGCGGGCGTGGCTGCAGGCGAAACTGACGGGCGGGATGGGCGACGCGCTGGGCACCGTGAACGAAGATGATGGAGCGGACGCGGGCGACGGGGAGACGGGGACTAGCGATGAGCGGCCCAAGTGAGGACAGTTCGCGCATCGGGGGACGTGCCGGGGCGCGGGCGGTGACTCCCGCGGCCCGGGCGCGCGGGGAGTTGATCGAGCGGCTGTTCTTCGAGGCGGCGGACCTCCGGGGGCAGGCCCGCAAGCGGTTCCTGGATGATCAGTGCGCTGGGGATGGCGACTTGCGCCGTGAGGTCGAGATGCTGCTCCGGGTCGACGAGGGGGGCACCGCGGGCGTGCTGGGCAACACGCCGGTCTCGCCCGCCGACCTTCCCAAGGCGATCACGGCGGGTGAGCGGGAGGCGGAGCGACTGCCCAAGTGGATCGGGTCGTACAAGGCGCTGCGGCGACTGGGCGAGGGCGGTTTCGGGCTGGTCTACCTGGCGGAGCAGGTGACGCCGATCCGCCGGCAGGTCGCGTTGAAGCTGATCCGTCCAGGGATGGGGTCGGAGCAGGTGGTCGACCGGTTCATGGCCGAGCGTCAGGCCTTGGCGCTGATGGACCACCCGGGTGTCGCGAAGGTATTCGACGCGGGGACGACCGACGACGGGCGGCCCTACTTCGCGATGGAGTTTGTGAATGGGGTGCCGATCACGGAATACGCCCGGCGAGAGGGGCTGCCGATCGCGGCGCGACTTGAACTGGTGATCCAGGTGTGCGACGCGGTTCAGCACGCGCATCAGAAGGGCGTGATCCATCGCGACCTGAAGCCGACGAACATCCTGGTTGAAAAGGCCGGCGAGCAGGACGTGGGCTCGGGCGCGCACAGCCGGGGGACGACGGGGCACGCAACGGGTCGGCCCAAGGTGATCGACTTCGGGATCGCCAAGGCGATGGCCGAGCCGCTCACGGGCCAGACGCTGCACACGATGTCTGGGCAGATCGTGGGGACTCCCGAGTACATGAGCCCCGAGCAGGCGGGCTCGGCGGCGGACGTGGACACGCGGGGGGACGTGTACTCACTGGGCGTGGTGCTGTATGAGCTGATCACGGGGCTGCTGCCGTTTGATTCGAGGCGGATGCGGTCCGGCGCGCTGTCGGACATCCAGAGGATCATCCGCGAGGAGGAGCCGCTCAAGCCAAGCGAGCGGCTCGGGCGGGCGGCGGATGAGGAGGCGTCGGGCGCGACGGGCGAGGCGTCGGCGGCCCTCGGGCTGGAGCCTCGGGAGACGGTGCGCCGGATTCGCGGGGAACTGGACTGGATCACCGGGCGGGCGATGGAGAAGCAGCGGGAGCGGCGGTACGCCTCGGCGCACGAGCTGGCGGCCGACCTGCGGCGGCACCTGGCGGGTGAGCAGGTGCTCGCCAGCCCGCCCAGCACGGTGTATCGCCTCTCGAAGTGGGCCAGGCGGCACAAGACGCTGCTGGCCGCGGGCAGCGCGGTGAGCCTGGCGGTCGTGGCGGGGTTGATCGGGACGCTGTGGGGCCTGCAGACCGCGCTGCGGGAGGGCGAGCGGGCCCGCGACGCCGAGCGGGTCGCGCGGATCGAGGCGCAGAACGCGGTGGAGGCTCGGGGACTGGCGGATGACGCGGCGGCAAGCGCGCTGGCGGCCAAAGAGCTGGCCGACCAGCAGGCCGAGCGGGCGCGCGTGAGCGCGGTGACGGCGCGGCGTGTATCGGAGTTCCTGGAGCAGATGCTCGCGGGCGTGCGGCCGGTGGCGGCCCAGGGTGCGGACACGACCATGCTGCGGCGGATGCTGGACACGGCGGCCCAGCGGGTGGGCCAGGAACTGGCGGGCGAGCCCCTGGCCGAGGCGAGGCTGCGGCACTCGATCGGGGCGACGTACCACGCGATCGAGGTGCTGGACCAGTCGATCATGCACCTGGAGCGATCGGTGGCTCTCTATGAGTCGATCCCGGATGCCCCGCTGGAGGAGTACTCGGTCGCGCTGTACGACCTGGGGTCCACGTATCACAACGCGGATCGCCTGGGCGATGCGCGGGCGATCTACACCAAGGTGCTCGAGCAGGAACTCGGGGCGCTGGACGAGCCGCTGGCGGCGGCAAGCACGCTGGCGGACCTGGCGCTGATCGCGCTGGATGAGAACGACCTGGATGCGGCCGAGGCGTACGCGGACCGGTCGATGACGCTGTTCGAGCGGGAGGGGGCGCTCGAGAGCGACCCGGCCTGCCTGCTGCGCAACACCCTGGGCATGATCGCCAACGACCGGGGTGAGCCGGAGCGGACGCTTGAGTTGTACGAGGAGTCGCTGGAGATTTCGCTGCGCCTGCGCGGACCGGACCACCCCACCACCGTGACGACGCGCTCGAACGTCGCGGGGCAGTTCATGTCGTTGGGCAGGCAGGATGAGGCGCTGCCGTACCTGGCGCAGGCGGTCGAGGACATGCGCCGGATCTATGGGACGGCCAACTCGGGCACGATCACGGCGATGTCGAACTATGGGACGGTGCTGCTGAACGTCGGTCGGATGGACGAGGCCGAGGCGTTGTATGTGGAGGCCGAGCGGCTCTCGGCGGAGCACCTGGGCGAGCGGCACTGGTTGACGCAGGCCTGCCGGGGCAACGTGGCGAAGCTGGCGGTCGCGCAGGGGGACCACGAGCGTGCGGCCGAGTTGCTGCGCGGGATCATCGCGACGCTGACCCAGACGAGCGGGGCGGGAGGGCTGGACGTGCGCCGGCATGGGGTGCGCTTGTGCGAGTCGCTGGCGGCTCTGGGCAGGTTTGACGAGGCCCAGGCGGCGGCGCGGGTCTCCGCGGAAGCGGCGCCGGAGTTGGACGTGATGTACGCCCATGCGTCGCGGGCCGGGGCGCAAGCGGCGATCAAGGGCGGACGGGTTGAGGCGGCGGTGGAGTGGGCCGATCGCCTGGACGAGGCGGCGGTGGCGATCGGTGGGTCAATGGGACGGAACTTCCGGGCGTGGGCGGGCGACCTGCGCGGGCGGGCGTTGTGCCTGGCAGAGCGGCACGCGGAGGGGACGGCAGAGTTCGAGCGGTCGTACGGGCTCTGGGTGGAGGGTTATGGGACGGAGGATGAGGACGCCCGGCGGGTGGCGGGGTACCTGGCGGACGCTTTCGGGGCGCTGGGGAATCCGGACGAAGCGGCGAGGTGGCAAGCCTTGGCTGGGCAGGGCGGCGAGGACGGCGGGTGAGATGGGTCCCAGTTGTGCAGACGGGTCGAAATCTTGACCCGGGCTGGGCGCGGATGACGTGATTGATGGGGAGGGTTGGCCAGAGGCCGACCGGACCCGAGGAACGTCATGGTCGCGATGTCGCAAGAGCCGAAGCCGCCGCCGATTCCACCGCCGTTGGGGCGAGAGAGGCTCTCGAACCGCGTCGGGGCGAGCCCCGGGGTGCGGGCGGCCATGGTGTGCGGG
>CAZHKB010000238.1:0-4597 GCA_964533405.1 uncultured Phycisphaeraceae bacterium
GACGACGGGATGCGGCATGTACTGCGTGTACAGGTGCATCTGCCCGCCGGCGGGCGCGGGCTGGGGAATCGACGCGACCGGGGCGGCCCCGGCGTGCTGCACCGAGAGCGACTCGAGCACCTCCGTCGCCCGCTGTGTGACCGATCGCGGCAAGCCCGCCAGGCGAGCGACATGCACGCCATACGACTGGTCCGCCCGCCCCGCCATGATCCGGTGCAGGAACACGATCTCGGGGTGCCCGTCCTTGCCCGGCCATTCCTTGACCTGGACATGAAGATTGCGCACACGCCCCTCGAGCCGACCTTCGAGGTCGGTGAGTTCGTGATAGTGCGTGGCGAAGAGCGTTCGGCATCCCAGTTCAGCCAGGTGCTCGGTGATCGCCCACGCGAGCGACAGCCCATCGAGCGTGCTGGTGCCACGCCCGATCTCGTCGAGGATCACCAGCGAGCGTGGCGTGGCGTTGTTCAGGATGCTGGCGGTCTCGGTCATTTCCACCATGAACGTGGATTGTCCGCGGTGCAGGGCGTCGTCGGCGCCCACGCGGGTGAAGATGCGGTCGCACAGGCCGATGGTGGCGCAGGCGGCGGGCACATAGGAACCGGTGTGGGCCAGCAGCGTGATGAGCGCCACTTGGCGGATGAACGTGGACTTGCCCGCCATGTTGGGGCCGGTGATGAGGGCCAGGGTGGGGGAGGTGGAGTTGGCGTGAGCCAGGCAGGCCGCGCCGGCTGACTCGGCGGCTGACGCACCGGAATGCGCCTGCTCCGCGGTGTCCGCGCCGTCCGCGTCATCGCGCACGGAGCGCAGGCTGGGCGCTGGCACTCGCTTGCGTTTCGTGTTTGCAAGTTCCGGCGAGGGACGCCGCGCGTCGCCGACCTCCACGTCGTTGGGCACGAACTCACCCGCGAGCAGCTCATCGAGCACCGGGTGCCGGCCCCCCTCGATCCGAAGCACCCGCTCATCGACAACCGTCGGCCTCACCCAACCCCGCGCGTGCGCCTTGTCCGCCAGCCCGAGCAGCGCGTCCACCACGCCCACCACCTCCGCGAAAGCCGCCAGCGGCCCGACATGCCCCGCAATCGTGCGGCACAGACCATCAAACAGCGCTTGCTCGCGCTCGATCGCCCGAGCCTCGGCGGTCGTCACTTTCTGCTCGAACTCGCTCAGCTCCGCGTTCGTGTACCGCTCCGCGTTTTTGAGCGTCTGCTTGCGGTGGAACCCTCCCCGCACCAGCGCATCGCCCGACTCGCGGGCTTGTGCGCCCGTCAACTCGACGAAGTACCCGAACACGGCGTTGAACCCGACCTTGGCCTGCGTCAGCCCGTGCTCGCGGGCGACACGCTCCTGGAACCCGGCCAGCCAGGTTCCGCCGTCGCGCTGCAGCAATCGGGCCTCGTCCAGGGCCGCGTCCACGCCGTCGCGGATCAGCCCGCCCTCGCGCAGGTGCCCGGGCGGCGAGTCCACGCACGTCGACCCGATCCTCTCACCCAGCGGCACGAGAGCCGCTTCCAGCCCTCGCAATCTCTCGGCGTGGGCCGCCAGCGCGGGCGTGGCTTCCAGCGTCGCCCGAACCATCGCCAGCCTCTGGATCGACCGACCCAGCCCGACCACATCTCGAGGCCCGGCCCTTCCCATCGCCACGCGCCCCGCGATCCGCGCCACGTCCTGCACCCCGGTGAGCGCCTCGCCCACCTCGCGGGCCAGCCTCCGATCCTCGAACAGCGCCGCCACGCCGCTCTGCCGCGCGTGAATCTCGGTCAGTTCCGCCGATGGCGCGCACAGCCACTCCCGCAGCATCCGCTTGCCCATCGGCGTCCGACATCCGCCCGGCCCCGACAGCATCACGCCCAGCAGCGAGCCGTCACCCCCGCTTGGCCCGCCCGGCCCGCCGCCCGCGCCGCCGCTGCGGAGCGTCCGCTCGATCTCGAGCGAGCGCAGCGAGACCGCATCAAGCACGAGTGTGCCGCCGCACGCCTCCCGCTTTGGCGGCCTGACGTGCCCCAGCGAGCCGCGGTACCGGGCACGGGCATCGGCGGGCAGGTCGCGCTCGTCGGCGACTTGTGTCTCGTGCAGGTAGCGCAGCAGCGCACCCGCCGGGCGCAGGGCCGAGTCGTCATCGCGCAGCCCGAACCCCTGCATGGTCGCGACGCCGTAGTGCTGGCGGAGCAGCTCGCCCGACTCGGCCGATCGAAAGTGCCACGAGGCTCGAGGCGTGAGGGCCGCGCCCAGCGCATCGCCCAGCGCCGTCGTCCACGCGGGCCGCGCGCCGTCGGTATCCTCCGGATACAGCAGTTCCTTGACCCCGCGCCTGGCCAGCGCGTCGGCGAGCCCCTGGGCCGGGCAGTCCAGTATCACGAACGAGCCGGTGCTCAGCTCCACGCACGCCGCCGACGCCCATTCGATCTCGACCATGACCGCCGCCAGCACACTCGGGGCCGACTCGGCAAGCAATCCCTCCTCGACCAGCGTCCCGGGCGTACACACCCGCGTCACCGCCCGCGCCACCACGCCCTTGGCCTCCTTGGGATTCTCCACCTGCTCGCACACCGCCACCCGCAGGCCTGCCTCCAGCGCCCGCCGCAGGTACACCTCCAACTGGTGGTGCGGCACCCCCGCCATCGGCTGCCCCGGCGACCGCTGCGTCAGCGTCAGCCCCAGCACCCGCGACACCGTGACCGCATCCTCGTTGAACATCTCGTAGAAGTCGCCCATCCGAAAGAACAGCACGCAGTCCGGATGCCGCTGCTTGAACCGGGCATACTGCGCCATCGCGGGCGTGGGTTTGGAGTCCGGGGGGGGCATGGCAAGAGGATACACGGACGCAGACCGTCGGACGCAGACCGCGCGCCACCGCCGCGTCCGAACTCAACGCGGCATGAAATCCCGCTCCGCCGCGCGCGGGTCCAACCCCCTCCCCCATGGGCCGGGGAGGTGTCGGCAAAGGCTCTGCGACGCCCACGGAGGGTGTCTGCGCCCACGGCGGCCCGCTGGGTCCCGCCGGCCGCCTCGCGAATCCCCTCCCCCGATCTGAGGGGAGCTGGATGACACCCCCGCCCCAGCCCGATATACTCCCCACATTGGGCGATTGGCGCAGTTGGCTAGCGCGCATCCATGACACGGATGAGGTCACAGGTTCGAGCCCTGTATCGCCCACTTTTTCTTCCTGATCCCAGGGTCCGATGGATTCTGACCACCGCAGCGAGTCGAGCCGAGGCTTGGAGCGACAGCCAGGGCGTGCCGCGGTGCACCGCTACGCCGCGGGCATCTGCTGGCTGGTCCTCTGGGCAGCCTGGCTCGCGGCCGCCACCATCCTCACCGTGTTTTTTTCCGGGACGCTCGTTCCCACCGTCGTCGCCGCGCTCTGCCTTGTCGGTGTGCTCGCGGCCAGGCGATTCTGGCGTCTGGCCCCGGGCGTCGCGCTCATCGCCTGCCTGGGCATCATCGCCTTTCGCACCAGCCTGACGCCCCGCAACGACCGCCGATGGGTCTCGGAATACGCGGCCCTGCCCGCCTTCACCCTCGAAGCCGACCGCCTCACCATCGCCGACCTCCGCACCTTCCGCTGGTCGTCGCCCACAGACGCCGTCGCGTCATGGCAGACGCGGGCGTACAGCCTCTCCAACCTGCGCGGGCTCGACGTGATCCTCGAACCCTTCCCCGCCACCCCGCTCATGGCCCACACCATGCTCTCGTTCGACTTCGGCCCCGATGGACGCCTCCTGCTCTCCATCGAAGCCCGTCGTGAGGCCGGCGAGACGTACGGCTCCATCGCCGGCGGCCTCAACCAGTTCGAGCTCATCTACCTCTTCACCGACGAGCCGGACGCCCTGGGCCTCCGCGCCCTCCGCGGCGACCACCTCTACGCATTCCCCGCCGGCGTCAGCCCTCTCAAGCTCCGCGCGTTCCTCCTGAGCCTGTGCTCGGCCGCCGAGAATCTCCGCACCCACCCCCGCTTCTACAAGATCATCCGCGACAACTGCACCACCGCCTGGCTCGCCCATTCCGACACGCTCGACACCAACCCCATCGGCCTCCAGCTCGACTCGATCCTGCCGGGCCGCATCGCCCGCCTCATGCACGAGCGCGGCGTGATGGACACGGACCTGCCGTACGACGAGGCAAAGGAGCGGTTCAGGATCGACCAGCGCATCGGCGAGTTCATCGACGATCCGGAGTTCTCGCAGAGAATCCGGGAGCGTGGAGAGTGACGTCCGCATCCGTGCCACCGAGTCAATCGGCTCTGCGATTTACTCGGTGCGGAAGTGCAATGGCGCGTTGCAATCGGGTGACCCCGGCCGCTCGGCACCGAGTAAGCCGCAAGGCCGGCTGACTCGGTGGAACGCCTGCCCAACGCTCGTAGTCTTCCTGTGCGAGACTCTCTGTCCATCTATCTTAACGTCCTCCACGCCGCACCGCAGTCATACCGCATCGGGCGGATACGACCCGGTTACCCAGATGAACGACTGAACATCGATGTAGTCGACGGCGCCAAAAGCGCGAAGCGCGTCCAGCAGAAGGTCGGACATCGTCAAGAGACGCAGGTAAGTCAGAGTGTTGAGCTTCGGCGTATACCCCATGTGAAACGCCAGACGATCCG
>CAZHKB010000239.1:0-4591 GCA_964533405.1 uncultured Phycisphaeraceae bacterium
AGCTCGTTCATGCTCCAGCAAACGGGTGGGACGATGGGCAACAACGTGGGGTCCCCCCGGTTGGGGGTGGGATGCACGCGGTGCGTGTCGGAGTTGGTGTAGTATGTCAGCAGATGGGGGTGGCGTCATGAAGGGCTTTGTGCAGGACATTGAGGCGATCACGATGCGCAACACCGACTTCCGGCGGGTGCTGTACACGGCCAAGGGCTGCCAGCTCGTCGTGATGGCGCTCAGGCCGCGCGAGGAAATCGGGCAGGAGGTCCACGAGCTCGACCAGTTCTTCCGCGTGGAGGACGGGACGGGGGAGGCGGTGCTGGACGGTGTGCGGACGGCGATCCGTCCCGGGTTCGCGGTGCTGGTGCCGGCGGGCGCGACGCACAACATCATCAACACAGGCAGCGTGCCGCTGCGGCTGTACACGCTGTACGCCCCGCCGAACCACCGCGACGGGGTGGTGCATCACACGCGGGAGCAGGGCGAGGCGGATGAGGAGCATTTTGACGGGAAGACGACGGAGTGAGTGGGGGGCGGCGATCGAGCGGGTCGAATGGGGCTTGCCGCCGGCCGCGAGCAGGGTGGAGGCTCTGGGCCTGGCGATCGCTTCAGTTGGTTGGCTTGGGCACATGTTGATCGATGAGGATCGGGTTGCCATCGGGGTCGATGAGCATGAGGCTGGCGGGGCCGGTGGAGGCCTCGTCTGCGGGGAGCGTGGGGGTCAGGCCTCGGGCTCTGAGCATGGCCTGGATCGCGCGCACGTCGTCGAAGCCGGGCAGCGTGTTGGTCGAGCGGTCCCAGCCCGGGTTGAAGGTGAGCGTGTTGCGCTCGACCATGCCCTGGAAGAGGCCGATGGTGGCGGTCTGGTTCTGGAGGATGAGCCAGTTCTGGGCCTGGTCACCGGCGATGGCGCGGAAGCCGAGGGTCTCGTAGAAGGCGCGGGAGGCCGCGATGTCCTTGACGGTGAGGCTGACGGAGAAGTTGCCCAGTTGCATGTCGGAATCCTCCGTGGAGTCTTGCGCGTGCGGCTGGGCGTGGGGCGCGGCGCCGGCCCGCGCCCCCGACCCCGAATCCGCCTCGCGCGTCGAGGCGCAGCCGGTGACGGCGAGCGTCAAGCCCACCCGCGTCACTTCGCGCCACACGACCGCCTTCATGATCGAGCCCTGCGCGATCCGATTGGTCCCGTCGCGCGTCGGCCGGTCAGGACTTGAGCGACGCCATGTCGATCACGAAGCGGTACTTCACGTCGCTCTTGAGCATGCGCTCGTACGCCTCGTTGATCTGCTGCATACGGATGAGTTCGATGTCGCAGGCGAGGTTGTGCTTGCCGCAGAAGTCGAGCATCTCCTGAGTCTCGGCGATGCCGCCGATGAGCGAGCCGGCCAGGTTCCTTCGCGGCATGAGCAGGCTGAAGATGTTGACGGGCTGGGGATTGGGCGGCGCGCCCACGACGACCATCGTCGCGTCGAGTTTCAGCAGCGCGAGGTAGGCGTTGAGGTCGTGGTCGGCCGAGACGGTGTCCAGTATCATGTCGAAACTGGCGGCGTGCTTGCCCATCGCCCCGGCGTCCTTGGAGATGACCACCTCGTCGGCGCCCAGTCGCTTGCCGTCGGCGACCTTGGACTCGGAGGTGGTGAACAGCACGGTGTGGGCGCCCAAGGCGTGGGCGAACTTGACGCCCATGTGTCCCAGCCCGCCCAGGCCGACGATGCCGACCTTTTTGCCCTTGCCCGCGCCCCACTTGCGCAGGGGCGAGTAGGTGGTGATCCCCGCGCAGAGCAGCGGGGCTGCCCGGGCCGGGTCCAGGTTGGTGGGAACCTTCAGCGTGAACGCCTCATCGCAGACGATTTTGTCGGAGTATCCGCCGAAGGTCATGCCGCCCGAGTGCTTGTCGGGCCAGCCGTAGGAGAACGTCGCCCCGGTTTGGCAGAACTGCTCGAGGCCCTTGGCGCAACTCGAACAGGTGCGGCATGAATCCACGAGGCACCCCACCGCGGCGATGTCGCCGGCCTTGAACTTGCGGACCTTCGGGCCCACGCGGGTCACGCGGCCCAGGATCTCATGCCCCGGCACGACCGGGAAGGCCGTCATGCCCCACTCGTTGCGGGCAAAGTGCAGGTCGGAGTGGCACACGCCGCAGAAGAGGATGTCGATCTCGACATCGGTGGGCAAGGGCTCGCGGCGATTGATGGACATGGCGGCGAGCGGCGAGGTGGCGGACTGGGCGGCGAAGGCTCTGGTCGGCATGGCGGCACCCTTCGGGAGGTTGAAAAGGGAGGTCGAAAGACCGAGATTTGGGTCGAAGAAGTGCGAGGTATTGGCTTGGGTTGCGGGGATAGTACACCCGTGGCAGGTGTGTGGGTGGCGACCGGCGAGCGAGCGAACCGGGGCGCACGGACGCCGCGGATCAACGCAGAGCCGGCGTGTCGGCGCCCGCGACCACGGGCGCGTGGACCGGCGTTCGGTTCTCCTCAGCTTCTCGAGTCTCCGCCGGTCCCTCGGGACGCGGGCCGGTTTGTGGAAACGGGGCCGGGCTAGTCTCTCTCCGACGCATCGGGCGATTCGTCATAAATCGGCCTTGATTCGACTCCCGATGCTGTTCCTTCCGCGTGCGGGGCAGCATGTGGGCGACCTCGCCACACTGCTGTCTCAGGCTCGCCACCAAGCCGCTCGAGGCGGATCAGCCGGAGGTTGCAAGGCCTGCGGCATCGACGAGTTGCATCATGGCTACCGGCCGGTCTTTCCTCGTGGGGAATGGCGGCCGCCGGTGGGCGCAGTTCCTATCGGGGCTTCACGCGCACGCGAGCCTCCATCCCTGGGAGGTTTGTGAGTCCCCAGTCGCGAAGTGCCGTGAGTATGGGAAGAAGCGAGCGTCCCCGCGGCGTCAGGTGGTACTCGTCACTCCCGGCGCGGTGCGTGGAGGCCCGCGCCTCCACGATACGCCCGGCTTGGAGCCGCTCCAGCCGCTCGGCCAGGATGTTGCTCGCGATGCGCTCCGGCGAGGCGGAGAGGTCACGAAATCGGGCCTTGCCTGCCAACAGGTCGCGCACGACCAGGAGAGTCCAGCGGTCGCCAAGCAGGTCCAGGGTGCGGGCGACGGGACAGGCGGATCGGCGTGCCGATCGTTTGGGGCGGGGGCTCACGCGGCACCCCGCGGCGCCTCGCGGAGGATGCGTGCGATCTGCTCGCGGTGGATTCCCATGTGCATCGCCGACAGAGCACACCACCCGGCGGCGTCGAGCGGCCCGAACCACGGATGGGCATGGCGAAGGGACGTGCGAAGGTCAACGCCGGAGACGAAGCGCGTGGCCAGTGTGTCGCACGACGACTCGTACGCCGCGACCACTTCGCCACCGACGTGGTCGCTGGGCTTCACCGCGGCGGTGCTCGCGGTCCCTTCGGGCGTGCGGTTGAGCGTGAGCTCGCCGATCGTGCGAGCGATGGCGTCGTTGACGATGCGGAGGTGGTCGAGCGTCATCCAAACCGACCAGAAGCGGCTGCTGTCCTCGAGCCCTGGGAGGCGCGGGATGAGTACGCGGGCGCTGAGCGTGCCGTCACCGCGCCCGACGCAGAGCGCCGCGATAGCCCGTCGTTCGCGCTCGAACTTGCCGCTGGTCCGCGCGGGCGTGCCGAGCCGACGGTGCGGTGAGAGGGCGAACCCACCGAGGATCCGTTCGATGGCTGGAACGCCCGCGCCGGGAGGCGCGAGGCGCGGTGAGAAGGGAGGGGTTGGATCGTGCATTGGAGGAGCGTCGCGAAGTCACTTGCAAAGTGCAACAGAAGGCCGAGATGGAACGATCGCCCGTCACCCGCAGCGCGAGAGCCGAAGTTCAAATCCCGTCACCAGTGAGCCCAAATCGCGGTTGGTTGTGCCGTTTGGTGGGTCGCGATTGAACTGGCCCAAGCGAGCGCGACTCGCGCATCAGCAACGAGAAAGCCCTTCGGCGAGTTCGTCGAAGGGCTTTCACTCTTGAAGAATCAGGGGAACAGAACACCAATGGAACTGTTCGTGGAATGCGTCGGGGTCTGGGAGTTGGAGATGTGGCAATTGCTGGGCGTGGGTGCCGCCCGGGGCCAATGAGGGTCGGGAGTGCGAGGCTGGCAGCCACCGACGCTGTTCGTCACTCCCGGTGCCATCTCTCGGCGTCGCTGGCGAGGCACCAAGGCAACCCCTGTGGCTGGATCGATGTGCTCATGTGACGAATCCCCGAGCCGGCGACGGCTCGCCGCGTTCGTGGCGTGCCCTGTGAGCGGCGCGCTCATCGCGATCGCGTGGGGTGGCCGCGTCGCAGCATCGACTGGCACACGATCGGCAGACGACTTCCAGGAATCTTTGTCGGAAAGTGGCGGGGTGTGCTACGATGCGGTCTGGAATCATCGTCGCCTCCTCGCCTCGTGGGGATGGGTCCGCCCGACGCCGCGTTCAAACGTCGCCATTTGGTCAAACCCGCCGGCGATGCTCGGCGGGTTGGGCGTCATGTCTTGGACGAATCGCTGAGAGTCACGCAGCAACAACACCTTTGCAGGTGTGGAATCAGAGGCGACAAGTCGACAATCCCATTCAAGCCGTGACGATCGACGCCGAAGACGTGCTGCT
>CAZHKB010000240.1:0-4555 GCA_964533405.1 uncultured Phycisphaeraceae bacterium
CTCCGATAGGGTGTCGTATCCCCACGGGCCGCGGCACGGGCCGACCCGGGCTGATTCCAGCCGGCACGCCCCGACCAACCCGCAACGCTCCGTTTCCAGGCCTCAGTTTCCCCGACTCTCCCCCCTGATCGAGCCTCGATCGAGTACGATCATCCCCCCCCGGCTGGCCCCACTCGGGCCAGGCCGCCCGGCGACGACCTCCAGTCGCCTCCAGCAGACCGAAAGGACTCACGATGGCAACGTCTTCCTCCGCCTGGGGCATCGAGATCGGCGCCGGCGGCATCAAGGGCGTCAAGGTCACCGCCGACGGCGCGACCGCCCGCGTCACCGATTTCATCGCCATCGAGCACCCTAAAGTCTTGTCAACACCAGACGTAGACAAGGACGACGTGCTCCGCGTCTCCCTGGGCCGCCTCGTCAACGAGCGCGACCTCAGCGGCTCGACCATCCTCATCAGCATCCCGGGGCACCAGTCCTTCGCCCGGTTCGCCAAACTGCCCCCGGTTGAACCCAAAAAGATTCCTGACATCGTCAAGTTCGAGGCCGTCCAGCAGGTTCCCTTCCCCTTGGACGAGGTTGAGTGGGATTATCAGACCTTCGTCAACCCCGATTCCCCGGAGGTCGAGGTCGGCATCTTCGCCGTCACCAAGGAGCGCGTGAAGGCCCAGCTCGACATGCTGGCCGACGTGGGCATCCAGCCCGATGGCCTGACCCTGTCCCCCCTGGCGGTGTTCAACGCTCTGGCCCACGACCTCGAGTTCACCGAGAAGTCGCCCGGCACCATCATCCTCGACATCGGCACCACCGCCACCGACCTGATCATCTCGGAGGCGGGCCGAGTCTGGATCCGCACCTTCCCCATGGGCGGGCACAACTTCACGAGCCAGCTGGTCGAGTCCTTCAAACTGGGCTATCCGAAGGCGGACAAACTCAAGCGCGAGGCCGACCAGAGCCAGCACGCCCGCCACATCCTGCAGGCGATGCGACCGGTCTTCACCGACCTGGCCCAGGACGTCCAGCGATCCATCGGCTACTACCAGTCGCTGCACCGCGACGCCAACCTCACCCGCCTGATCGGCCTGGGCTCCACCTTCCATCTCCCGGGATTGCGCAAGTACCTCAAGCAGCAGCTGGGCATGGAGGTCTACCGCCTCGAGGAGTGGAAGCGCCCGATCCTCACCGATCTGGGCGAGGAACGCACCAAGGCCTTTCAGGACACCTCCATGGAGATGGCCACGGCCTACGGGCTGGCCCTCCAGGGCATCAACCTCCAGACCATCGACGCCAACCTCATCCCCGCCGCCGTCGTCCGCGACAGCATGTGGAAGAAGAAGGTCAAGTGGTTCGGCATGGCGGCGGGTATCGGGCTGGTCGCCGCGGGCGCCATGTTCGTTCGCCCGATCCTCGACCAGCGGGCGATCGCCGCCGCCGACCGCGACACCGAGACGCACAACGCGATTCGCCAGGCGATCAATACCTCCCAGCGTCTCAAGAGCGAGGCCGAGCAGGCCCAGGTGACGGGCCAGGCCCAGGTCGACCCCCGCGCCTCCCGCGTGGCGAGCCTGCTCACCGGGCGCGACATGTACACCTACCTCCTCGCCGACGTGAGCGAGATGCTCGAGGACGCCGAGCGCGTCAAGCCCGGCTTCGTCTCCAGCGCGGGCCTCACCGAACTCCCGCAGGGACCGGCTTGGGTGGTCGGCTCCCTCTCCACCGAGTACGAGCCCGACGGGCGGTTTGTCGACCCCGGCGCGGCGGCCCCAACCGTCAACGACCCTTACGTCGACAAGCCACGCATCATCGTCACCATGGAGGTCACGACCTGGATGCCCCAGTACGAGCGGTTCAACATCGCCACGCTGCCCCGCTGGATCGAGGACAACGCGACCCGTCCGGGCCTGCCCTACCGCCTCATCCCGCAACGGGTTGAGGCACCCAAGCAGGTGCTGCGCGCCCGCTCGGCGGCGAGTCAGGCGATCACCAGCGCAACGCCCGATCCCTCGGGCGCGGGCCAGCAGACCGGCGGCCGCCCCCAGCCACGCCGCACCGGCGAACACGTCAACATCGACCAGCTGACCCGGGAGGAGATGGCCGCGTTCGACGCCGAACGCATCGCCCGCGGCGAGGTCATGCAGACTGGCAACTCCTCGGTTCCCGTCGCGGCCACCCGCAACACCTCGGGCCTCGACGGCATCGCCCCCATCGACGCCCCCGAAGTCAACAAGGACTTCGATCGCGTGACCTACGTCATCACGTGGACCATGGTCTTCGAGCCCGTCCCCGCGGCCACGCCCGCCGCCCCAGAGGGCGCCGACTCAACCGGCTCCGCCAGCCAGGGAGGTGGCCTGTGAACAACGTGCTCACCTGGGTCAAGACCAACTGGCTCATCGTCGTGTTCTGCACCGTCATGCTCATCTCCCTGATCGCGGGCTACATCGGCTCCAACACATGGGCCAAGAGCCAGCGCGAGGACTTCCAGACCCGCGTCGCCGCCCAGATGTCGCAGGTCCAGGGCGCCAAAGTCAACTACGCGATCCCCACGCTCACCCCCACCGAGCAGGCCGTCAGCGACTCCGGGCCTCCCAACACCGCCAAGACCAACTGGTTCGCCGAGCGCATCCGGCGCCGCGTCGAGCAGGCCCAGGCCCTCGTGGGCGTGGCTGAGGACTTCAACCGCGGGCGCAACCAGGCCGGTACCAACCGCATCGAGCACACCCCGCTCATCCAGGGCCTCTTCCCCGCGCCCGCCGATGAGCGTATCGGCACCACCCTCCGCTTCGACTTCCGCGACACCGTCATCGGCAAGGACGGCGCGCCCTCCGCCATCGCACGCCTGCTCCAGCGTTACGGCGCTGGCCCCGCCTCCGACCTGAACCGGGTCGCCGCGGTTCTGGGCGATCTCCAGGATCGCGAGCGGGAGGCCGTCGTGACCCAGACCGGCTCCGAGCCGTCGCAGGAGCAGAGCGACCGCATCAAGGCCATGCTCACCGAGCGCCGCATCCAGGAGTTTCAGCGGGCCAGCCGCGACCACTCCATGTACGCCGACGAGCGAGCCTTCGTCGGTTCCACCATCCCGATCGGCGGCTCCACCTACACCGGTGCGCCCCCGCTCGACACCTGCTTCGCCTGGCAGTGGGACTACTGGGTCGCCTCCGACATCCTGGCCGCCCTCGCCCTGGCCAACACCGACGCCGACGGCCTGCGCACCGAACTCGAGAACTCCGTCGTCAAGCGCCTCATGTCCATCGTCATCCAGCCGATCCGCCTCACCGGCCCCTCCTTCGAGGACCAGGGCAGCGGCTTGGCCCCTGCCCCGCCGCCGCCCACCATCACCAACCGCCCTGATCCCGCGAACCAGGACTACGACATCCGCTACGTCACGCTCAAAATGGTCGTCTCCTCCGAGCGCCTCCCGGCCCTCTTCGACGCCCTGGCCCGCACCAACTACATGTCCGTCATCGACCTGGACACCAAGGAAGTCGACGCCTGGAGCGACCTTCGCTCGGGCTTCTACTACGGCACCGAGCACGTCGTCGAGGCCACCATCAAGGTCGAGACCGTCTGGCTCCGCTCCTGGACCGGCCCGTGGATGCCCCAAAGCGTCCGCACCGCCCTGGGCGTTGTCGTCCCCGACCCTGTCGCGGCCGAAACCACCGGCTCCAACTGAGCCGCGTCACGAATCCTCCGATCCCGCCCCCAACGGGCCGTCCACAAGTCCACCGCACTCCGATTCATATCCCACCCCCGGCCTGGCCGGGATGAGGGCAACCCGATGAAGGTCAAGGGAATCAACCCGATCGAGCAGAACGTCGAGAAGATCGTGCTGGGGGTCGCCGGCGCGGCCCTGCTGGGCGTCGTCGCCATGCAGCTCCTGGGAGGCTCCAACGTCCAGGTCGGCGGCAAGTCTGTCGCCCTCGACGGCGCCTACGCGCCCGTCAAGGAGGAAGCCCTGCGCGTCACCGCCCAGATGACCGAGCAGAACCCCTCCACCCCGGACGTCCCGGTCGTCGACCTGCTGGGTGAGTACCAGTCGCAGGCCAACAGCCCCATCGCCGTCCGCCCACGCCTCGCCCCGATGGGCCCCGCGATGGCCCTCTCCACCGCCGCCACGGCGCCCGACGCGGCCCCGATCATGGACGCCGTGTACGCCGCCATCACCATCCCGGCCCCCGCCGCCCCGACGGCCTACTCCTTCCGCAATACCCTCAACCCCATCCAGGTCGCCCGCAACCCCGAACTCGCGGCCATCGTCCCCGTCGCACAGCCACACGACAAGGCCGCCGTCACCGTGGAAGCCACCTTCAACGGCCGCGCCCTCCAGGACATGCTCCGTACCGACCCAGACGGCGCCGCGGGCCCGGCCCGCCCCATCCCCCTGCGCTGGTGGCAGGATGCGCTCGAGATTGTCGCCGTCCGCGCCGAGCGGCAGTCGCAGTCCCTCACCGGCCAGTGGTCCAACGCTGAGGCCGTCAAGCCCCTCCCGGGCCAGATGGACCTGCTGACGCCCGCCACCCCCGGCGAACGCCTCCACCCCGTCACCCTCCGCCCGGTCGTC
>CAZHKB010000241.1:0-4540 GCA_964533405.1 uncultured Phycisphaeraceae bacterium
GCCCCCCTCCTCCG
The DNA here is from genome assembly GCA_964533405.1 of uncultured Phycisphaeraceae bacterium. Lineage (GTDB taxonomy): Bacteria > Planctomycetota > Phycisphaerae > Phycisphaerales > UBA1924 > JACKHA01. The sequence goes on from CAZHKB010000241.1 coordinate 15, forward strand.
CGACCCCCAGCGACGCACCTTCCTCGCCGCCGGCCAGGCCCTGGTCGATCTCCGCGACCCCCGCGGCCTCGAAGCCCTCCAATCCCTCTTGAGCGAAGTCCCCGACTTCGACTCCCAGTGGTCCCTCCGCTCCTGGATGGCCGCGCTTCAAGAAAAACTCGACGAACGCGACGAGAAGTAAGCACCCAGTCCAACAGAGCCGAATGTGCCAGCAGTCGGGCAACCGCCCGACAATCCCACGCCTCCGAACTCGCCACACGCCTCCAACCACCTCCCCCAATCCCCCTTGAAAACTTCCCATCCCGCCCACGCACGGGCGCCCGATCGCTCGCGCGAACGCCTCCGTCGTCCTCGCTCTCGCGTGAACCATCCACCCTCCCGCGTGTCCACCTCTACCCTCCCCCATGCCCGCACCCACCCTCATCTGCTTCGACTGGGGAGGCGTCATCCTCCGCATCTGCCGCACATGGGCGGAAGCCTGCGCCGCGGCCAACCTGCCCGTCCGCACCGGCTCAGAATCCGGCGAGCACGCCCCGGCACGCCAAGACATTGTCCGTGCCCACCAGGAAGGCCGGCTCGAGTTCGACGACTACACCGCCCGCCTCGCCGCCGCCTTCGACCACCTCTACACACCCGCAGAGATTGCCCGCATCCACGACGCCTGGCTCCTCCACGAATACCCCGGCGTCGCCGACCTCATCACCGAACTCCACAGCATCCCCCACCTCCAAACCGCCCTGCTCAGCAACACCAACCAGCGACACGTCCTCCGCGGCCTCTCCGCCGCTCATGGCGGGCACGCCCACTTCCCCACCGCACACCGACTGCACCACCTCTTCTACTCAAGCCGCCTCGGACACACCAAGCCCCGCCCCGAGTTCTACAACGCCCTCACCACCACAACCCGCATCCCCCCCGCCTCCATCCTCTTCTTCGACGACCTCGAAGACAACATCGCCTCCGCCCGCTCCCTCGGCTGGAACGCCACACTCATTGACCACGCCGCCGACACCGCCGCCCAGATGCGGGCCAGCCTCCGCGCCCAAGGCGTCCTGTGATCCCCACATCACCCACCGCCCCCGCCACTCAACCACCACGCGGGCGGCCCAAGCCACCGCACCATGCGCCGGCGCTCGAAACAGCGCGCAGCGTCATGCGCGTTGCGTGCCGCCTCGGCCACGGGTTCCGATCCAACCATTCCCACGAAATCGTCCCGACCCCAAGTGCCGACCGCCCGCGTGCCCTCCGCGCCGACTGAAAAACCGAGGCGGCCGGGATCGCCCCGGCCGCCTCATCGTCATCTCAGCATCGGCTGGCCCGCACCCACGGGCTCGCTTCACTGCTTCTCAAAGACCTCCAGGTCCGCCAGCGTCTCGCCCAGCATGATCGCCCCGGGCGAGGTCATCACGAAGTGCATCGCCATCGACTCCATCTCCCCGTCCGTCACGCCCAGGAACACAACCCCGGACGCCGCCACGGTCCAGATCCCGCCGAAGTGCTTCCCGTCCTCGCCCTCCATCTCCACCGTGAACGTGTGGTCGTCGTTGAACGTCACGGTGATGTCATCCCCGTGCGGCTCGCCGACCCACTCGCCCACCAGCGGGTGCGCTTCCTGCCGCTCCCACTCGATCGCCTCCTCGCTCAGGTCCTCCATCAGCAGCGTCAGCGTGTCGTCCGACACGCCCTCGATGGTGCCCGAGTGGTCCTCGACTTCCTCCGCGCCCTCGGGCGTCCACGCCGCGTCCGACGCCGAGAACGTGATCTCCTCCCCGTCCGACTCCCATGTGCCCCAGAAGGCCTCGGTGTGCTCCCCGCCGTCGCCGAGGCTGCCGGCGAACCCGCCGCAGTCGCACATCGCGAAGATGGCCGTGCCCTCCTCGACCTCGGCCTGCCACACCCCCACCAGCTCAGCCTCGGGGCGCTTGAAGTCCAGCTCGTTCCACATCGGGTCGTCCTCGCTCGACACGTCCAGCGTGTCGCCGTCCACGTCCTCGATCGTCAGCGTCGTGACCTCCTCGCCGTCCGCCTCCGACGACGCGGTGGCCGTGAACGTCAGCTCGTCGCCGTCCACTTCCCACTCGCCCGTCTCCCAGAACGGCACCGCGTCCTCCATGCCCCCGACCATCGCCAGGGCCAGGTACGTCCCGTCCTCCGCGAACACCACGCGCACCGTCGCCTCGCCCTCCGGGCCCGCGATCGTCGCGTCCCACGCGCCCAGCAGCTCGTCCGCGTCCACGTCCGGACGCCCCAGCGCCGTACCCGCCAGCATCGCCAGACCAGACACCGCCGCCAGACACTTGCCCATCTTCATCGACTTCCCTTTCACTCAGCCGAAGTTGCCCCCGGCCTGCTGCCGTCGCATCGGCGATCGTTCTGATCGCGTGCTCCATACTTCATGGGACAGGCTCGCCGCCCGTTCCCGCTTCTGGTGGCACCGGCTTGCAGCCTATGCCCCCATCACGGCCACAATGCCGTCTGCGTTGTTATCGGCCAACCCGCCAAATCACCGCGAACGTATCCGCTCGCGCTGCCCAAGGCAACCCGCCGCGCCAAGTCGAGGCGTTCCCCACAACCCAAGCCCGCATCGCCCCGGCAGCGCGGTCCCACTCCGTCTCTTCCCCTCCGCCGCCTCCTCGATCCGTCGGTCTCCCTCCACTCCCTAACACTTATCCACAATCAAACACCGTACCTTGACTCCAGATTACGGCTCGAATAAGGTATCCCTCAGCCGGGCTCGCGTCCAGCGTCGCCCCCGGCTCGCCCATCTTCCACCTGTCGATCCAATGTGGATCGGCTCAGGTACGGGGGGCTTTCACGCTGGCACCCGTGCGGCCCACAAGGCAGCGCGGCTTCGGGACCGCCGGCTCCGTCCATCTCCGCCCAGCAGCGCGATGCCCGCCTCCCTCCTTGGCTTGTCCAGGCGATCGAGGCACACGCGACTCCGGGCCGGGAGGGGCAGCCGGACACATCGGCCCACGCCGCTTACGCCCCAGGCCCCGCCCGGCAGTCGGAAAGGTTGGTGCATCATGGCATTCAAGAGCGCGCCCGGTCTGTCCTCGTCCTCCTTCAAGTCCAAGGGGTTCGACCGCAAGGGCGGGTCCAAGCACACCGCCAAGAGCGACTCCAGGCACGACTCCAAGGGCGACGCGAGTCGTTCGAGCGTCAAGCCGTCCGGGACGAGCACCCCCGACGGTACGTCCGTCCACGCCGCATCCGTGAACGCCGCGTCCGTCAGCGGTGCGCCGGGCGCAGGCAAGCCCTCCGCCGGTGCGCCAACAACCACCGTCGCCGCCGCGTCCAGCACTCCCTCCACGCCCCGCTCCGTCGAGGTGAAGGCGCCCGAAGCCGCCAAGCAGCCCACGACCCCGTCCAAGCCCTCCGCCTCGCCCTCCAAGACCGTCGACACCCGCCCCGTCGCGGGCACCGCCCTTGGCCCCGCTGCCGGCGGGGGCGCCAGCGCCGCAACCGGAGGCTTCGACAAGGAAAAACGCGCCGCTCTCGACCGCGCTCTCCAGCAGATCGACAAGGCCTTCGGCAAGGGCTCGATCATGCGCCTTGACGAAGCCGCCTACAACGCCGTCCCCGGCATCTCCACCGGCGCCCTCTCCCTCGACCTGGCCCTGGGCGGCAAGGGCATCCCCCGCGGGCGCATCGTCGAGATCTTCGGCCCGGAATCCTCCGGCAAAACCACCCTCGCCCTGACCGTCGGCGCCCACGCCCAGAAGAAGGGCGGTGTCGCCGCCTTCATCGACGCCGAGCACGCACTCGACCCCTCCTGGGCACGCCGCATCGGGGTCAACATCGACGACCTGCTCGTCAGCCAGCCCGACACCGGCGAGCAGGCCCTCGAGATCTGCGAGCTGCTCGTCCGCTCCAACGCCGTCGATCTCATCATCATCGACTCGGTGGCGGCCCTCATCCCCCGCGCCGAGATCGAGGGCGAGATGGGCGACGCCGTCGTCGGCATGCAGGCCCGCCTCATGAGCCAGGCCATGCGCAAGCTCACCGGCGTCATCGCCCGCTCCAACTGCACCGTCATCTTCATCAACCAGATCCGCGAGAAGATCGGCGTGATGTTCGGCTCGCCCGAGACCACCACCGGCGGCCGCGCCCTCAAGTTCTACGCCTCGGTCCGCATCGACGTCCGCCGCACCGGCGCCATCAAGGACGGCGACGTCACGGTCGGCAGCCGCACCCGCGCCCGCGTGGTCAAGAACAAGATCGCCCCGCCCTTCCGCGAGGCCGAGTTCGACATCATGTACACCGAGGGCATCTCGGTCGCCGGCGACCTGCTCGACCTGGCCGTCGACGCCAAGGTCGTGCAGAAGTCGGGCGCCTGGTTCAGTTACGGCGAAGTCCGCATCGGCCAGGGCCGCGAGGCCTCCAAGACCTTCCTCAAGGAGAACCCGGACCTCTTCAAGGAGATCCGAATCAAGGTCCTCGCCGCCAAGATGGCCCACCCCGCCAAGGTCGAGCCCAAGGCCGACGACGACACCGACGAGGGCGAGGCGTAAGGACCTCCCCCC
>CAZHKB010000242.1:0-4493 GCA_964533405.1 uncultured Phycisphaeraceae bacterium
CGCGAGCGGTGGGGCGTGGGTGAGCCCGGCGTGGCGGGCGGAGGTGAGTGCGAGCAATGGCTTGCAGATCGGCGCGGTTGGCGGCTGGGCGGTTTCGCTCGCTCGCTTGCGCGTCGCGTTCGCAGAACGGCATGGCCTCACGCCCGGTCGAGCGCGGACTTGAGGTAGCTGCGGTGAAGCAGCCAGTTCTGGCCGACTTGCAGGGTCTGCGGCTTGTCGCCCGAGTCTCGCAGGCCCACGCGGGCGGCGAGTCGGGTGCTGGGCTGGTTCTCGAGCTGGACGTGGGCGTGAACTTCGTGGAGGCCGAGGCCGGTGGGTGCGTCGCCCAGGGCCAGGTCGAGCATGGCGTAGACGCACTCGGTGGCGATGCGCTGGCGGAGGCAGTCGCCGGCGACCCACCAGTTGGCGTCGGCGCGCCAGGCCAGGCCACGCTCAATATTGATGAGGTTGAACCCGCCGACGATGCGGCCGGCGGCGTTCACGGCGACGCGCCGCCACGCGAGGCCCGAGGAATGTCCAAGCTGGCTCATCGCCAGCTGGCGTGTGAAGGCGGCCTCGACCCGCTCCCCAGCGTGGGTGAGCGGCATGAAGCGCGCCGTGTGGGGCGAAACGCGCAGCACACGCTGGAACTCCGACCGGTCGCGCAGGGCAAGGGGCCTGAGCGAGAAGCGGGGCGTGTGGATGGGCGAGGCCGAGGGAACCTCGACGGGGAAATGCGGAGCCAGCGACGCTGAGCGTGCGATGATGCTCGAACGCGGCGACTGGGTCGCGGCGGCGTGGCGCATCTCTTCGGCGACGCGGGCGGCGCGGGTCTCAACAACCAGGCTCGAGACGGCTGTGTGGGACATGTGAGGACTCAGCGGAGATGAACGCCGGGGAATGTCGGCGATTGAGCCATCCCGGCCCGTGTTTATCGGCCGATGGAGTCTGCGGGTTGTGCGGAGTGTGCCGGATTGGGGGTTGGCAAATGTTGCGCGGAGCGAAAAATCTGGATGGTTTGCAGACGTGGCGCGACTATTGCGCCCAGGGGCAACGCAGCCACGCACCCGCAGCCTGGTTGGCGGTGATTCCAAGGCCGCATTCCGGGCAGCGGGTGGAGTTGGCGTCGAGGGGGTAGGCACAGGCCGTGCAGGCGCGCCACCCAAGTTCGCGGAGCCGGCGCACAAGGGCGCGGCGTCTGCGCTCGACCAGGTGCGAACCGCCGGTGCCCACGACAAAGAAGGGGATCATGGCCGCGAATCCGAACGGGGCGATCGCGCGGAGTCCGAAATAGGCCCAGGCGATTCCCAGCGACGCGAGCGCAAGGGCAAGCCCCGCCGCGATGGCGCGCCATGAATCGCGTCGCAACCGTCTGAGCGGCAGCGGCATGTCGAGGTCACGCCGCGGGGGTGGCACGAGAGGAGTCTACCACATGGAGCCCAGACCCCTCGAAAACTCTCGCTCGTCTTCCGCGGACTGCACGCCGCAACCGGTTTGCGCCCCGCGCCTGGTGGGGGGTCGGCCATCTCCGCCTGCGCCTTCAGCGCACGGGTGTCTCGCCCAAAGCGCCGAGCCACCCGTGGCAGGCTTTGGGCCACGATCTTTCGGTTGCGGCTCGGAATCACTCCACCGTCACGCTCTTTGCCAGATTCCGCGGCTTGTCCACGTCGTGCCCGCGCAGGACGGCCGCGTGATAGGCCAGCAGCTGCAATGGCACGACCGTCAGCATCGGGCTGAGCGAGTCGGGCACGTCGGGGACCCAGAGGACGTCCTCGGCGACGCGCTTGATCTCCTCATCGCCCTCGGTGGCGACCGCGATGACGTGCCCGCCGCGGGCGCGGACCTCGGCGATGTTGGACATGACCTTGTCGTACTGCGGGCCCTTGTTGGCGATGAAAACGGCGGGCATGCCGTCGTCGATGAGGGCGATGGGGCCGTGCTTCATCTCGGCGGCGGGCATGCCCTCGGCGTGGATGTAGGAGATTTCCTTGAGTTTGAGGGCGCCCTCGAGGGCGGTGGGGTAGTTGTAGCCGCGCCCGAGGAAGAGCCAGTTCTCGCGCTCGACGTACTTGGCGACCATCTTCTTGATGGCCTCGTCCTGCTCCAGGACGTGCTCGATCTTGGCCGGGATCTGCTGGAGCTGGCGGAGCAGCCACTCGCCGCGGGGCGGGGAGAGGAAGCGACGGCGTCCGAGGTAGATCGAGATGAGGGCGAGCGAGCAGACCTGCCCGATAAAGGCCTTGGTGGAGGCGACGCCGATCTCGGGCCCGACGCGGATGTAGACGCCGGCGTCGGTCTGTCGCGCGATGGTCGAGCCGACGGAGTTGACCACGCCCAGCGCCAGGGCGCCGCGTTCCTTGGCTTCATCCAACGCGGCCAGGGTGTCGGCGGTTTCGCCCGACTGGCTGACGGCGATGACCACCGTGTTCTCCTCGACGATTGGGTTGCGGTAGCGGAACTCCGAGCCATACTGCCACTCGGCGGGGATCACCGCGATCTCTTCGAGCAGGTACTCGCCGATCATGGCGGCGTGCAGGGCGGTTCCCTGGGCGACCAGCACGATCCGCTTGGCCTTGACGAGTTCCTTGGAGCGTTCGTTCAGCCCGCCCAGGCGGACGACCCACTCCTTCTCGTCGATGCGGCCACGCAGCGTGTTGGCGATGGCCTTGGGCTGCTCGTGGATCTCCTTCTGCATGTAGTGCTGGAAGCCGCCCATCTCGATCTGCTCGAGTTCGAGTTCGAGCTGCATGATCTTGGGCGTGGTCTCGACGTTGTCGATGGTGGTGGTGCGGAAGCCGTCGCGGGTGATCTTGACCACGGTGTAGTCGTCGACGGCCATGGCCTGGCTGGTGTGCGCGACGATGGCCGAGGGATCGGAGGCGACGATGTATTCACCCGCGCCGACGCCCACCATGAGCGGCGAGCCCTTGCGGGCGCACACGAGCACGTCGGGATCGCGCTCGCAGATCACGCATATGGCGTATGCGCCTGTCACCTCGCGCAGGGCGGCTTGAACCGCGGTTTCCAGGCCCTGCTCGGGGTCATACACCTCGCCAATCAGCATGGCGAGGACTTCGGTGTCGGTCTCGCTCTTGAAGGCGTGACCTTTCTCTTCGAGCAGGCGGCGGAGGGAGGCGTAGTTCTCGATGATGCCGTTGTGGACCAGGCAGATGCCGTTTTTGTCGTCGCGGTGGGGGTGGGCGTTATCGACCGTGACCCCGCCGTGGGTCGCCCAGCGTGTGTGCGCGAGTCCGATGGTGCCGCGGAGGCCGCCGAGCTCTTCGAGGCGGTCTTCGAGTTTGGAGACTCGGCCCACGGCCCGCTCGGTGCGGAGGGTGGCCTTGGTGCCGGGGGCGGCGGTGTTGGGGGTGGACTCGATGACGGCGATGCCGGCCGAGTCGTAGCCGCGGTACTCGAGGCGTTTGAGGCCTTCCATGAGGAGGGACTGGCATTGTTTTTTGCCGATGTAGCCGACGATTCCGCACATGGGGTGGGTACTCCGGGACCGGGCGGCTGCCGAGTGGGCGTCCGAGAAGCCGGGTGCCTGCCGCTTGAAGAGGCTACGTCGGCGCGCAGAAGAAGATCGGGCGATAACGCTCAATTGTTGAGCCGCGACCGACGAACGATATGCGAACTACAGGGCGGTAAGACCGCTCAAGCCCGACGACGGCGCCGACTGGCAGCCCACCACGAGAGCAAGCCAGTGAGACCTGAAGGAGCTGGCACGACAACCAGCGAGGTTCCGACGTAAGTGGTCGAGATGGGCTGAATCGGGGCGGCCTGGAAGAAGACCATGAGCGGCTGAGGGACGGACGTGGACGCGAGCCAGTCGAAGCGGACTTGGCCCGATTCGGTCGGGGCGGTCCAGTCGAAGGCGACGAGTTCGAGGCCAGATCCCTGGCCCCAAGGCGGATCAGGACTTTGGAAGCCGAACCAGCCGAGCGTGCCATACAGCAAGTGCGTTCCCGAAAGCGATCCGGCGATCGGCGTACCGGGTTCCAGAACGGAAGCGGGAAGCGGTGGGAAGAACTGGCGAAGCCGGGCGTTGGAGGCCGTGCCCCAATCAGGCGTTGCGCGAATCCCGCCCTTAACTTCCCAGAGCGCCAGCGCGCCCGTCCAAGATATCGTGGCCGTGATCGTGACTACTTGGCCGGGCTCGACCAATCCGTCTGAGTCGTTGTGGGCGACAGTGACGGTCGCGGTCTGCCCGGATGCGACGCGGACCGCGAGGAGCATGAACGACGCCAACGTGGGCAGGCGCATGGTGTGATACTCCCGCTCAGCAAGGGGGGTTCGGGCAGTAGTTGGCTTCGAGATATTCGAGCGAGGCATCGATGTCGATGAGCCCCCAGCCGTCGTGGGTGTCACCGCTGTACGGGAATCGCTGGTTGGCCTTGTCCTCCGGGTCGGCCAGTTGGCCGAGAACATTCGAGATCTGATCCCGGGCGCCCTGCAACAGAATCCAATAAATATCATCTCGGGTCAGCCCGGCCCAGGTCTGTTGATTGACTATG
>CAZHKB010000243.1:0-4488 GCA_964533405.1 uncultured Phycisphaeraceae bacterium
GCATATGACCCCGCATATGACCCCGCAGAGGCTGGGTGAGTCGGCGGCACGGGTGGGTCACGATCAGCGGATCTCGACGATGAGGAACTGCTTGACGCCGCGGGGGGCGCGGACGGAGACGGTCTCGCCGATGCGTGCTTTGAGGAGAGCCTCGCCCATGGGGCTGGTGAGGGTGACCTCGATGTAGTCGTCGTTGTCGAGGCCCGAGGCCTCGCCGACGAGGCGGACGAACTCCTCGTCGTCGGTCTTGATGTCGCGGAGTTTGACGGTGGCGCCCAGGAAGACGACGTCGGTGGAGCGGTTGGACTCGTCGATGATGTGCGGGTGGGCGAGCATGTCGGTGAGGCGGCGAATCTCGGCCTCTTCGAGGCCCTGCTGCTCGCGGACGGCGTGGTACTCGGCGTTCTCCTTAAGGTCGCCCAGTTCGCGGGCCTCGGCGATGCGCTGGGAGATGGCGGAGCGATTGGTGAGCAGGCCTTCCAGGCGGGCCTTGAGCCGGTCGAACTCGCTCTGGGTCAGCATGAAAGGGCTCCTTGCGAGTCGCGTTTGATTCCGGGCCGAGTGGTTGGTGGAGTCTTGAGGGACCGCCTGGGACGAACAACGCCAAACCCGCCGGGATGCGTCAGGGCCGCACCGGCGGGTTGTGATGCGGAAAGTTAGCGCGCTTGAGGGGCCGGGGCCAGTGTGGGCAGTGGCGGGGTGATGGTGTGGTGGGGATGCGGGGTGGGCGCGGGTGGGATGGTTGCTGCGTTGGGCCGCCATGCGGACGAGCCGGACGCATCGGGTTGTTCGTGCGTGCCCCAGGGCGTGACTCGGTGGCACCGGGGTCAGTCGGTTTGATCTGGTGCGCGGGTCGTGATCTCGCGGGCGAGGGCGGTGATCCAGATGAGCGAGCCGAAGGCGGCCTGGGCCGCGAGGGTCCAGAGCAGGGTCGGCTCGGCCCTGGCGGCCTCGCCGAAACCCGAGCGGTCGCGGGTGAGTTCGGCGATTCCGGTGTGGGGCGAGAGCATCATCCACCACGCGCCGGGGTCTCGGACGATGGGGGCGGGGCGGAGGGCGGCGTCGAGCACGAAGGCGAGCGCGCCACCGACGGCTCCCAGGCCGATGATGGCGGTCATGGCGGCGACGCGGCCTCGCGCGGAGTCAGGGCGGGTGATCTCGGCGTCGGGCAGGCCCTCAGGGTCCTGCGTGCGCGGGCCGAGGGCCAGGGCGATCAGCCCGCCGCACATCAGGGTCCACGCGGCCATGAGGGCGGAGACGGCGGCGATGACGGTGACGGGCCAGCGCGCGAGGATGGCCTGGGGCCAGAGGACGGCCTGGAGCGGGACGAGCACGATCAGGACATCCTTCAAGGTGGCAGCGCAGCCCGAGCCGCGGGGGCGGGCCTGGCTGAGTCGCAGCAGAGGCCAGGCGACGACGATCGCGGTGACGACGACCATGAGTGTGGCGCGGAGGGCGTCGCGATAAACCCAAAGCTCGAGGCGTCCGCCGACGGCGGCCCGCATGAGGGTGGTGGTGGCCAGAACCGTGAGGAAGATGGTCCAGAGCAGGGCGAAGACGCGGGGCTCGCCGCGGCGGTGGGACCAGTCGCGCCGGCCGCGCGGGGCGTGGCCGAAGAGGTCGAGGTCGGTCGTGGCTTGCGGTTCAGCGTGGGACGTGGCCGATGGTTGGCGTGATTCCGGCTCAGCGGGGGCACGCGGTGCGGTCGACGGCGCGTCGGCACCAGCGGGCGGGAGCGGCCCCACGGAGCCCGAGACGGAATCATCGCGCTCGCGCCCCGGCTCGGGCTCGCTCACGGGTGATGCCGTCGATGGTGGTTCGGTCATCCCTCGCCTTGCAGCGGAGGCGGGGCCACGAAGAGCCCGCGCTCGTGGAAGAGGTCCACGACAAGCGTAGGGTCGTCGGCGGGGGCGTCGTCGTCGCTGCGGCGGGGGTCGTCGCGGAAGAGCACGTCGAGGCGGTCCAGCTTGATGTGGGTGGGCACCTCGGCGGGGTTGAAGGTGCCGATGCGGCCGCCCCAGCGGATCTGGGCCCCGGAATCGACCAGGAGCGTGAGGCAGCGGGAGTGGGCGAAGCCTGAAACGTCCACGCCGACGAGGCGGGCGGCGTAGGGGCGTTCGCGGAGGAGGTCGAGCAGTTCGAGGCCGGCTTCGAGGTCGGTCGCCTCCCATCGGGCCTTGAAGTTCAGCCCGCCATCAGGGTTGAGCGGCGGGAGCCCCTGCATGCCCAAGACGACGGGCATGTCGGACTGGCCGACTTCGTACGGGATGGGCATGATGCGGCCGACGCGAGAGACGGGCAGATCGTTGCCCAGCACACGCACCGCAGCCACCGGCACCCGCCACGCGCCGGTGATGTGGATCACGCCGCCGGGCTCGCGCTTGACGACCGGCTGGTCATCGAACCACCCCGAGGCGTCCAAGGCTTCGCCCAGGCGCGAGAGAGGAGCCCCTCCCAGCGGGTCGTTCTCGCCCATGTGCAGCGAGGCCAGGTGGCGGAGGTCGGCTCGGAAGGCCTCGGGGAGCCAGGACTCATTCTCAACGCCGCGCGGCCAGTCGAACTCGAAGCGGACGGGGATGGTCTGGAGGGATTGGCGGGAGCGGGCCTCGACGCGGGTGGCGAGCAGGGCCAGGCCGGTGGCAATGCCGCCGCAGACGATCACCAGCAGGCCGGCCCCGCCGACGCGACGAGCGGCCACCGGGTCGAGCGACTGGAACCAGGCCTTGATGCGATTCTGCTTCTTCTTGGCGCGCGGCATGGGGTTTGTATCGGCACGACGCCCCGCCCCTCACGACTGTCGCGGGGCCATCGCCAGAATCCCCGGCAGGGACTCGAGGTCCACGTTCCCGCCGGAGATGATGACGCCCACGCGAGCCCCTCGGAAGGCCGAGGGCTGGGCCGCCGACCGCACGAGCAGGCCGGCCAGGGCGAGGGCTCCGGTCGGCTCCACGACAAGTTTCAGGCGGTCCATCGCCCACCGCATGGCCCCGGCGACCGTCGCGTCGGGCACCGCCATCATGTCGGAGACGTGCTTGAGGACCAGCGGAAAGGTGTAGCGTCCGAGGCTGGAGGTCTGGGCGCCGTCGCAGATGGTGATGGGATTCTTGACGCTGTGCAGGGATTTGGTGCGGAAGGAGCGGGTGGCGTCGTCGCCAGCGGCGGGCTCGACGCCGATGACGCGGCAGTCCGGCGAAGTGGCGGCGGCGGCCACGGCGCAGCCGGAGATCAGGCCTCCGCCGCCAACGCAGACGAACAGGGAGTCCAGGGAGCCAGCGTCTTCGATGAGTTCGAGCGCGGCGGTGCCCTGGCCCGCGATCACGTCGGGATGGTCGTAGGGAGGGATGAGCGTCAGGGCACGCTCGGCGGCGATCCGTCCGCCGATCTCCTCGCGCGATTGCGTGGCGCGGTCGTAGACGATGACTTCTGAACCGGCTGGCGCGTCGGCCAAATAGGCGCGGGTCTGGGCGACTTTGATGCGAGGGGCGTCGGCGGGCATGACGATGACCGCGGGGATGCGGAGGATGGACGCAGACAGGGCGATGGCTTGGGCGTGGTTGCCGGAGGAGTAGGCCAGCACGCCGGGGTGCCCAAGCCCCGGCTCGGTCAGTTTGCGCATCGCGTTGTATGCCCCGCGGAACTTGAAAGCGCCCACGCGCTGCAGGCACTCGGGCTTGAGGAAGACCGACGCCCCGACACGGGCATCAAGCTCGCGGCTTGTGAGCAGCGGGGTGCGGGTGGCGACGCCCGCGAGTCGAGAGGCCGCGGCGCGGATGTGGTCGATGGTGACGGCGTCGCAGAGGGAGAAGTCCGGGGCGGTGGGGGTGGTCATCGCGCGGGATCGTAACCGCGGGTCGCCACGAGCGTGAAGTGGCACCCGCGCGAACGGTGCGCACAAAAAACCCGCCGCCGGGCACGAGGCCCGGCGGCGGGGTTGATCGTCAAACTCCGTTGGAGTTGACTGTTCTGGGCTGCACCCTCCACCTCAACATTGAGGGCTGAAGGGGACGGCAGACCCGTCGGCTGCCGTGTTAGCGGCGCAGCCCTGTCGTACAGTCGTGCTTCACTGGATCACCTCCTGGTTCAAGGGTCCCGCCCGGGGTGTGCGAGCCTGTACTTGCCCACGCCCGAGCCTTGTGACTCCCTCGGCCGTCGCCAAGGGCTCATCGCCCGGCCTTTCATCCGCCTTGTGTGGCCACACCTGGCGGACGATTGACCGGTCGTCGCGGGGCGCTCGTCGCGTCGGGTGCCGGGTTCTCCGGGCCGTCGGTGCCGAGCGTGTCCGCGATCCGTCTACATCGTACCAACGTACGCCCGCAGTCCAAAGGATGTTCCCGCAAACACCCCGGTTTGGGGCAGCACCCGCCCCATCGCTCGTCGCCGGCCCGGAGCAGGCACCCGTTCCGGCGGACCGCCCGTCCGGGAACCATCGAGGTGGGAGTCTGGGCAAACTCGGTACGTTTCATCCGTAGGCAGTACGTTTCCCCTTGA
>CAZHKB010000244.1:0-4468 GCA_964533405.1 uncultured Phycisphaeraceae bacterium
ACCAGAAACCCACCCCCCGCCATCCCCAATGACACAGATGCCATGGCAACCCTCCCGCGCACCATCCTCGCCGCCCTGCTCGCACGCACCAGCAACCTCCGCTTTCCCGCGCTCACCGCGATCGCCGTCTGCCTGTTCCTGCTTGATCTGGTGATCCCCGACTTCATCCCCGTCGTCGATGAGGTCCTCCTGGGCTTGCTCGCCGCCGCCCTCGCGTCGTGGAAAACCAGTCGGCCAGACACGCTCGGCGCGGTGGGCACTGGCACCCGGATCCGCCCGGCCTAGTCCATCGAGTGCGGTCGAACTCGCCCGCCGATCGCCCGAGTGACCCCCGCACCCCGTGTCGGGGCGCCCCGAATCCTCATGCAAGGAGCCGGGGCTCGTGAGCCAACCGAGCTGAGTGGCACGCGCGCGCCCCACACACGCACGCCGCGCCGCCGTCCGGCCTTTCGCGCCCTCCACGCCGGAACAACCTCCCCATCGACGCGTCTGGACTCCCTTGCCCCACCCCCGCCCTCGGGTACACTGCACCCGGGGGCTGGCCCGGAGACCTGCATGCTGGCCCGACTCCCATCTCGCCTCTCCACAACGACCCACGCGGCCCTGTTGACGACCCTCGCCACCACCCTCGCGCACGCCCATCTCGCCCCGCGCGCCCACGACCCACAAGCCCCCGACCCCTCCCGCGTCTTCGACCTCCCTTCGGGCCGACCGACTTCCATCATCATCACACGCTCCGTCGACACCCCGCCCGGCATGGGCGAGTCCTCCCCCATGCTCGACACCATCGCCGGGGTCATCGGCACCCTCCCCGCACGCGACTGGAACCGCCTCCGCGCCATGGTCCGGGCCGGGCAGCAGCCGGAATCCCTCGACGGCACGGCCCTCGTCGGCGTCATGCACCTTCGATCCGCCACCGCCAGCAAACGTGTCGAAATCCTGCGACTCCCAGACTCCTCGCTCATCGCCAGCGAGATCGACCCCATGCACGACAACGACCAGGCCGCGGCCGCCGTGCTGCCACCCGAGTTCGCCCAGATCATGTCGGGCTGGAACCACTACCAGGGCGGCTTCGGCCCCACCGACACGCCGATGGCCAGCAACGTCGACATGCCGCATCCCTACATCCCCGCCTCCATCACCTTCGATCCGGAAACCCTCGGCGATCGTCTCCTCAGCGGCGGCCGAACCAACCTCCGCGGCATGGCCCGCGAACTCGAAACCGAGACCCTCTGGGTCCGCCTCCCCGCGGGCTATGACCCCCGCACACCCGCCGGCCTCCTCGTCTGGGTCGATCCCACCGAATCGGGCCAGCCACCCGAGTTCATGCACCCCGCCGCCGACGCCATGAACTTCATCATCGTGGGCGCGGCCTCCGCCGGCAACGACCGCCACGTCGCCGACCGCCACCAACTCACCTTCGACGCCATCGCCAACGCCACGATCCGCTACCACGTCGATCCCACCCGCGTCTACGCCGTGGGTGCCTCGGGCGGCGCGCGCCTCGCCTGCATGTACTGGGGCGCGTTCCCCCACACCTTCACCGGCGCCGTCGCCATCGTCGGCGCCGCCGCATACGACAACGTCCCCATCGGCAACGGACAGTACCTCCCGCGCGAGTACCTGCTCCCCGACGGCGTCCGCGCCCTGCTCCGCAAGCAGCGGCTCGCCGCCATCAGCGGCCCGCCCGACTTCAACTTCGTCGCCATCGACCGCATCATCCACGCCATCGCCTCCGACGGCTTCCCCGCCCGCCTCTTCGACTATGACGACATGGGCCACAACCACCCCCGGCCCGAACGCTTCACCAACGTGCTCGAGTGGGTGGATGAGCCTTGGAAGACAGCCCAAGCCGACGCCCTCGACCGCGCCGCCACCATGCTCGAGGGCTACAAGAGCCGCCAGACCGGCCCGCCAACCTCCCCAGCCCAACGCGAGGCCCTGATCCGCATCACCCAGCTCGCCCCCTGGTCCGCCCCCGCTTGGGAGGCCGCGGCCTTGCTGGGGGTCGCCAGGCAATAACCCCACGTTCTCGGACTGGGTTGGTCGGACTCTCCTTCGCAGGCCGCACGCTCGGTGCGGGATCTGCGGGGGAATGTGCCGACCCATCCTTCCCATGCCGATTCGGGTCGATCCTCCCTTGTGCGTGCCGGGAGGCTTGCGCGCACGAACGATCGGGAGGCGTCGCCGATGGACCACAGCATCGAGAACAAGCAGCCGCTCGACCTGACAGACGCCATGGACGCCGCCGCCGGCGGCGAGTCCGGCGAGCACGACGGGCTCATGGACATCATCTCGCAGATGGAGGCGCGTCTGGCGGCCCTGCGAGACTCCGAGAACCAGCGCGACCGCCTCCAGGACGAGATCAAGCACCAGTTCAGCGACCTCGACGAGCGCGAGCGCGACCTCCGGCTTCGCGAGGCCTCCCTCAACGGCGACACCGGCGACATGCAGGCCGACCGGGCCGCCCTCGACGCGGAGCGGGCCCGAATCCACGACTCGCTCGCCCAGGTCAGCCAGGAGCGCGATGGCCTCCGCACCCGCGAGATCGAGATCGGCGTCCTCTCCGAGACGCTCCGGCGCGACCGCGAACTGCTCGAAGGGCGTCGCGCCCAGATCGAGGCGAGCGAGCGCGAACTCCACGGTCGCGAGCAGGTGCTGGTCACCCAGACCGAGCGGATCGACCAGGAGGCCGGCGAGCTGGAGACCCGCAAGAAGGAACTCGAACTCCGAGAGGCCGCGCTGCGGGAACTCGAGCAGGAGACCCGCTCGCTCGGCGAGCGGCAGCGCGAACGCGAGGATCGCCTCGGCGAGCAGGAGCGGGAGATCCGGGCGGCCCAGGAGCGCTACCAGGCCATGCAGGCCGAGGTCATCAGCCTCAACCGCCGACTCGCCGATGCCAACGGAATGGCCGCCGAGCAGGCCAAACTGGTTGAGCACACGCGCCACGAAGGCCAGAAGGCGCTCACCGAGTCCCAGAAGCAGTGCGAGAAGATGGAGACTGAGGCCAACCGCGTCAGGGTGGAACTGGCCAAAATTCGCCGCTCGCCAGCACCCACCGAGGGTGGCGGCGACCAGCACGGCGCGGTCGCGCCGCGTCCCGCGGTTCGGCGCGCCAAGATCTTGAACGCTCGCGGGCGTTCCACGACACTGGCGATCATCTGGCTCCTGACCGTCGGCGTTGCGGGGCTGGCGTGCTATCTCGGCATCGCCCTCAACGACCCCGGTGCGGCTGCCTGGTTGTTGGGCCTCGCGTTCGCCGGATGCCTCATCGGGGGCATGGGCTGCTCGGGCAAGCCCCTGGACCCCTCCACGCTGCCGGTTGTCCTGTTCGGCGGGACGTTTGGCCTGTGGTTCCCAAGGCTGTTCGGGCTCGTCGCCAACGCGCTCGAGACTTGGGACCTCCCGCTCAATGGGTTGCCCCGAGAGTTGCTCCCGCAGTTGCCCATGGCCGTCTCGCTGCTGACGGCCGGCTTGGTGGTGTCGTGTGGTCTGCTCTTTATCGGTGCGTCCCTCTCGCTGGTGGTGCAGTCGGTGTGTGCGACGCTCGCGGCGTGCGGGCTGAGTCTGCTGCCTGATCCGACGTACTCCGCGATGGGCGCGGGCGTGCTGCTGTGGCACGGGATCATGGCGGCGGGACTGGCGCGATGGGCCCTGGGCTCGATGGACACGGTGACCGCGGGGGATGGATCGGGCATCGGCGGGTTCGGGCGGGTGCGGTAGGGCGCTCGGGGGGGGACGTGCCCGCAGGGCGGTCATCGCGGCATTTCGATGAGTTCGCTTCGTTGGGCGGCACGACTGGGTGGCAGCCTGCCCAAGGGTCGTCGTGTACAACGTGGACGAAACGGAGCACGACCTTGCTCGGGGCAACGAGGTCGTTCCAACACTCAGGGAGTTCGGGGATCGGGCCAGCCCACCGCGGCGGCCTCGCATTGTTCCCAAGGATGTCGCGTCCCTTGACACCAACCGATTCCGATCGGTACGATCGTGAAGTGTTTGGAATGGATCAAAGCATGGAGGTCCACGCAATGAAAAACCGGAGACGGTGGCGAGGTACTTGCTGCACTTGGCTGGACGCGCCGACGAGGCGTGCCTCATCACGCATCTGCAACCGCAGAAGTTGATGGACTACGTTCAGGGGTCGTCGCTCGCGTACCGGGGAGAGGCGTTGTTCAAGGGCGAGATCCAGGCCTGGACGCACGGCCCCGTCGTGAAGCCGTTGTATACGAGCTTCGCGAGCGACAAGGAGGGGGAGCCCATCTCGCCGAGCGAGGCGAGGGTTTCCGATGCACTGAGCGAATCGGACAGGTCGCTGTTCTTGACGGTGTGGGAGCGATAGGGGCAGTACTCGCCCTCGCGGCTTCGATCAATGACGCACGCGGAGGCGCCATGGAATGACGCACGCGGGGGTTTGCCGGACGACGCGACCAGCAAGGTCGAGATTTCGCACCAGGCGATGTCGACCTTA
>CAZHKB010000245.1:0-4452 GCA_964533405.1 uncultured Phycisphaeraceae bacterium
CGGCGCGGGTTGCCCGCGGCGTCGAGGGTCACGTCGGGCGGGACGGCTGCGGAGTCGCTGGAGTCGACGGCGGGCGAGCCGCGCTGGAGCGAGTAATCGCCCGCAGCGGGGTTCAGGAAGAGGGGGTTGGTGACGAGGTTGCCGATGCCGGGAGTCGATGCTTGGACGGTCGACCAGTCGATCAAGGTCTGAAGGAACAACTGGAACAGGCTGCCGATGTTGTTGTTCCACAGGATGGAACTGCGGATCGTGGCGTCCTGGGTGGGCGGGCGGCCCGAAGTCTGTTGCCAGCCGAACACCGCGGCGGTGCAGCCGGTGATGGTGCAGTTGCGCAGGATGAGGTTCTGATTCCAGGCCTGGATGACGGGGCGCGTGGGCGACGCAAGATTGGCGAGCACGCAGCTGTCGAACGTGTACCCGTTGTTCTGGCCGACGGTGAAGAACACCTGGTCGGGACGCAGGTTGCCGGTGTCCTCAAACGTGCAACCGATGAGAGTGGATATGCCGTCGCCGAAGTCGGCGCGGGGGATGGGGCCGCCGGAGAAGCGGCAGTTGCGGATGGTCGAGCCGCTCATATGCACGAAGGTGCCTTGGTTGGTCGGAGGATCTGAACCGATGAACTCACAGCCTTCAATGAACCCAGCGCTCGCCACGCTCAGGCCAGCCGTGGTTACGCTGCAGTTCAGGAACTGGCAATCCAACAGAAAACAACCGCCCGCCGACACGGCCGATATGCTGTCATCAAAGTCCTCAAAGATGCAGTTTCGGATGACGGAGCCCGAGCCGCTCCCGATGGCCCCCACCTGCCCGCGCCCTTTCGAAACGTAATGCCCTCAATGATGACGCCAGAAACGGTACTCGGGACGCTGATCGCGAAGTTGCCGGGTCCCGATGGGATAAGAACTGGCGCCTCACCCGCTTCCGGCCGCACCGTCAGTTGCTTCTGGATCGTGACCGCCACGACATACTCACCTTGTCCCTCACTGATCTCGATCGTGTCGCCGTTGATGACCGTGGGGCTGGCGACGGCCGCCGCCAGGGTCGCGAAGTCGGGGCTCTCACCAGGGTCGTTCGACACGAGCCATGTGGTCTGCGCAGCCACGGGGAGCGCAAGGAACAACGGCGCGCTGGCGGCCGTCCAATGCCACATCCGACGAAAGACCTTTGCTCACATGGGCACGTTGACCTCGGTGCTGAATCGCTTCACGATGAGCGAATCATACGACATGCGGACGTGTCTTTCCTGCCGCGTAGCCAGGACGGCTGCGGCACCAGTTCCTTTCACGCCCTTCCAGAATGAAAGCTCTATAACCTACAACCGGGGGGGGCCAGCGAAGTTTAAGATTATTTTCCAGGCCGCCAGAGGAAGGGTTCGTGGCCGCGACCCTCACCACCCCACCCCCAGCTTCTGCACCATTGCCGCGGCTTCCTCCGCCCGCGGCGGATCGTCTAGGTCGATCGGCAGATACACGCCTCGCTGGTGGTCGCTATTGATCACCAGCGCGGCCGGCGGGATGAACAGCACGCCGTTGTCCGCCTTCTCGTGCCCCAGCACGAACAGGTTGACCCCCCACCGCTCGACCAGGTCCTCGATCTGCTCGTAGTCGTAGCCACGCCCCCAGACCATCATGTGGGCCGCCCCCTGCCGCGGCGTGTAGTCGTCCTCGGTCAGGTCGCGGTCCAGAACCGAGCCGTCGAAGCGCGGCATCATGGCCGGGCCGGGGATCGAATGGGCACACAGGACATCGCCCCGCGGCGTGACGCACCGCAGCGCGAGCGGCATGGACCGCACGAACGCCTTGACCGCATCGAGCACGTCCAACCCGCGATCACCAAAGACGTACTCGACGCCGTCGTTGAACGCCTCGACGACCATCACGCCGTTCTTCACGATGCCCGAGCCGACCATCTGGGCCAGCTCGTGGTTGGCCAGCAGGACGTGGACGCGCTCGGGGTGGGCCGACTTGAGGTCGGCGACGCGGGCCATCGACCGGTACGAGAAGTCCACGCCGCCCACCAGCTTCTCGGGGTGGATGATCTCATGCAGCGTGATGTGCGGCAGGTCGTGGACGTGGTCGTCCTTGGCCCCATCCTCGCCCGCGACGCCGTCCAGCTTCGCCAGCTCGATGAGTTTCTCGAAGTTGTCGGGGTTGTCGTGCAGGTCTCCGGTGGCGATGAGGCGGCCAGGCGGCGTGATCCGGTCGATCGACCCGACCCGGCATAACGCGAACCGATTGGCCGACGCGCCCCGATGCAGGGCGTCGATCACCGCGTCGGCGTCCTTGAGTTGGTCGGGGGTCAGCGGGATGCGTCACCTCAGAGCAGAAAGAACTCACCACGGCGGCACAGACGCACGGGGAAGAGAGGAACGGGAGCCGAGTGGCCGCGACCGGGTTCGTGCGGCCGCGGCCTTGCCCGCCTCGAACCACCGGCTCTGTCTTCCTCGGTGTCGCTGCGCCTCCGTGGCCAATCCTATTTCTCGTTGCCCACCGCCGGGTAACCCCCCATCGACGATTCCGCGCTCGCCCGGGCCGCCAGCACCATCCCGTGGATCAGGTTCAGCTTGTCCGCCACCGCGTCCATGCTGGCCGGTCGCTTGTCGGGGCTCACCTCGACGCACTGCATGATCAACTCGCTCAACTTCAGCGGTACACGCGGGTTGATCTCGTGCGGCGGGCGCGGCTTCTCGATCAGGTCCTCATCCAGCGACCCCACCAGCCGGTCGTCCTTGGGCAGCGCTGTGGGGATGTGCTGGCGGCACAGCACCCAGTACATCGTCGCACCAAGGTTATAAATGTCGGTCTTGCCCGTGATCTCACGCCGATGCACCTGCTCCGGGGCGATGTAATCGGGCGTGCCCTGGATCCGCTGCTTGATGGTCCCCACCTTGCACGACTGCCCCAGGTCGATGATCTTGGCGTGCGTCTCGCCGTCGACCACGATGTTGTTGGGCTTCATGTCGGCGTGGACCCAGCCCCGCTCGTGCATGTGCGCCAGCGCCCGCGCCACCTGCTCGAAGATATGAACCGCCTGGCCCATGGTCTTGGGAGGCGACAGGTCCAGGCTCCGGCCGTCGACGAACTCCATGACCAGGTACAGGTCGGAGGTCTTGAAGAGCGACCCCTTTTTGATGCAGCGGGGGACTTTGCGGATTCCGGGGTGGTCGAGCTGGCTGGCGACCCTGTACTCGGCCTCGGTCTGGACCAGGAAGCGGTCGTCCTTGGTGTCGCCGCGTTCGACGTGCTTGATCGCCCGGATCTGCTTGGTCTTCGCGTCGTAGACGACGTAGATCACCGAGGCCGCGCCGCGTCCCAGTTCCCGCTCAACGCGGAAGCCCTCCACCGTATCGCCCTTCTTGAGGATCTCCACGCGCGACACCCGCTCCGTGCCTTGGGGTTCGGCCCAAGGCGCTTCCTGCACCCTCACCCGCATCCTCGGTTGGCCGGGGACGCCGTCGTTCGCAACCACCATAGCAGCCCGACACGCACCTCGACGACCGGAGGCCGCCAACCGAGAACCGGCCGGCCCCGCGTCCGACCCTGACCACCATCGGCCCGAGTCGCCCGCAAGGTGGGAAGTATCCCCACTCGGCGGGCGTCTGGCAATGCCCGAGACAGATTGCCAGCGAGATCGGCGGGAAACCCGCGCCGGTCCGGTAAGGGTCGGCCCCCGACCTGCCACCCCAGATCGGGTGCATCGGCAACTGATGCGCTTTGTTTGGACGCTCGCGGGCGGTATGCTCGGGCCGCACGGGGGAGGCGGGAGCGATACGGGTGAGCCATCCGGCGTCAATGCAGCGGCGGACCACGCCTCGCCTCGCGGCGCGTGGCCCGCTCATGACCACGGCACCGATCGGTTTTACCCTCATCGAACTTCTGGTCGTCATCGCCATCATCGCACTGCTGCTGGGGATCCTCCTTCCCGCGCTGGCCGCCGCCCGCGCCACGGGCCGGGGGACCGTCTGCCTTTCTCGCATGCGCCAGGTTGCCATCGGCTGGCAGCTCTACGCCGACTCCAACAACGACATCAGCGTTCCGGGCCAGGTCGGGCGGTACGCCGACCAGACCCGCAACCTGTACAACGTGGGCAACGGCGTGCAGTACCGCCCGCGCTGGTACGTTCAGATGGGAGCCGAGGCCGGCTTCCACGCCCTCAAGTCACCCTCGCCCGATCCCGCCTTCGAGCACTCGGCCCAGGTCGGCGGTGAGGTCTTCCTCTGCCCAGAGGCCAGCGAGTGGACCAGCACGCGCAACGCCCCCTACGGCTACAACTACCAGTTCCTGGGCAACGCCCGGTTCCTCAACGACCTTGAAGCCGACGGCTTCGTCAACTTCCCGCGCCGCACCAGCACCGTCGACTCCGCCGGCACTGTGCTCTCGGCCGACTGCTTGGGCTCCGCCGCCGGCAAGCCCCGCTCCGTCCGACTCCCCAACCTCAGCGACGGTGCCCGCC
>CAZHKB010000246.1:0-4415 GCA_964533405.1 uncultured Phycisphaeraceae bacterium
GAGGCGGGGAGGCGGGGCGTCGTGGAGTTGAGCAGCGGCGATTGGTGGCGTGGAGTGCGGACACCGCACCCAGCCTCCCCCCATTCCGCGGGGCGGAATCGGGGGGAGAGGGGGCGTCGGGCGAGAATCAGAAGGGGTTGGCCTGGCGGCGACGGGCGTCGGGGTCTTCTTCGCCGTTGATGACGACGGTGCCGAGCAGGGAGGCGGAGCCGGCCGGATCGGGGACCTCGAACTGAGCGAGCACGACTCGCTGCGAGGGGCGTGTGGCCCAGAAGCCGCCGGGGCGGAAGCGCTCGCCGAACTCGTCAATGAACGAGTTGAGGTCGAGGGTGGTGGCGCCGCCGACGGCCAGGGCGGGGAACGGGCGGGAGTATCTTTTGTTGAGCCACATCGTGCAGGGCGGGATGTCGGAGGCGGTGGTGTTGGTGAGGGTGAGGGTGGTGGGCTCGCGGCGGACCTGGATGTCCAGGACGCGGGCCTGTTCGAGGGCTTGGGGAAACGGGCGGGCGAGCGAGAGGTCCACGGGCTGGGAGGTGGAGCAGGCGGAGAGGAGAGTGAGCAACGCCGTTGCGGCGAGGAAGGCCGTGGCGTTGGTGTAGCGGGTGTTGCGTGGTGTTTCGTTCATGTGGGGCTCTGGTGGGAGCGTATCAGACTGAGATTGGAGAGGTGTGTGGCAGGGGCGGGCTTGGGGCCGGAGGCCCCGCACCCCTTGGATGCGGGGTTGGGGGGTCAGACCGCGGCGTAGAACCCGCCGCCCATGTCCTTCATCTTCCCTTGGCGGGCCAGCTCGGCCCAGACCTGGCGGGGAAAGTCGTTGGGCGGTTTGATTCCGACGGTGTTGGAGGCCTTGCCGGTCGTCGTGGGGCGGCCACCTCCGAGCTTGGATTCGTCGTCGAGCATGGTCACCTTCCAGCGTTTTTTGAAGGCTGTGAGGGCGCGCTTGAGCGTTTCGGCGTCGTGGGACGCGGGTGGAGCGGGATTGGCGTCGCCGGGGGTGGACATGGGAAGCCTCCGTGCGGGGAGTGTAGTGGATGGGCCGGGTGCCCCCACTGACCGCCCCTTCGTGTGCGGCTTCTCTCTCGATTCCTACGCGGCGCAGTGACGGTGTTCAGCCCCCCGTCTGCGAGAGCCATCACGGCGCGGAGTAGGAGGGGGTAGAGAGCGGAGGGGTGGGAGGCCGCCGGTGATGGCAGGCGGGGCTATGAGGCGTCGGACAAGCGCGTTGCGATCACCAGTCCCGAGCCGAGCGGCACGATCGACGGCGCGAATCCGGGGTCGGCGGCGATGGTGCGGTTGAACCGGTCCACGCCGTCGCGCATGGGGTCGCCAGGTGGGTCGGTGATGTGGAAGCGCGAGGTGATGGCGTTGTCGGCGATGAGGAGTCCGCCGGGGCGGAGCAGCGGGCGGGCGGCGGCGAGGTAGTCGGGGTACTCATGCTTGAGGGCGTCGAGGAAGACCAGGTCGAGGCTCGCGGGGCCGTGGGCGCGGGCGAGTTCGGCCAGCGCGGAAAGTGCGGTGGCACGGAGGATGGTGACTCGGTGGGCGAGACCGGCGGCGGCAAGGTTGGACTGGGCGACGTCGGCGTGGAGGGGCTCGGGTTCGACGGTGAGAAGGTGGGCGCCGGACGCCAGGCCGCGGGCGAGCCAGATGGCGGAGTATCCGGCGAGGGTGCCGAGTTCGACGCTGAGGCCTTGGGGGCGGGACACGGCTGCGGAGAGGGTGTGGAGGAGGTGTCCGACGGTTGCGGAGACGGAGATGGGCGGGAGGCCGCGGGCGATGGCGGCGGGCATGAGGTTGGCAAGGAGGGGGTCTTCCTGGCCGAACATTTCCTTTATATAGTCGTCTGTGCGAGTGAGTTGGGCGGGGTCCACCACCGACTGTAGAGGGCTTGCGTGCGCGGTCTATCGGCTTCGAGGAGCGTTCTGCCAGCACGGCGGTACTCGGGGGAGGAGGGGGCGGGGGACGCGGGCTATAGTTGGGTGCCCGGTGCAGGTCGGCCCCGGGCGTGGTGAAACGAGAGCGGCGATTGTTTTTTCGTCCCGCCGGGCGTCCCGGCGGCGTGTTGGGAATCGCCGCCGCTGTTCTTCATCCAAGCGCCCTTTGGCGTTTCGCGGGGATGGGCCTTGGGGCGCGTCTCTGCCGACCCGCGGATCGCCGGTGTCGCTGCCAGAATCGAGGATTTGATGTCTACCGCAGGTACCACGTCGGGCGCGCCCTCGGGCACGTCGCTTGTGCAGGACCTCATTGAGGCCGGCATCCACTTCGGCCAGAGGTCGAGCGCCTGGAACCCCAAGATGCAGCCGTATATCTACGGCAAGCGCAACGGGATCCACATCATCGACATCAAGGAGACGGTCAAGGGGCTGCTTTTGGCCAAGAAGTACATCCGCCAGAGCGTGGCGGCGGGCAAGGACGTGTGCTTCGTCGGGACCAAGCGTCAGGCCAAGGACGTGCTGATCCAGCGGTGCACCGAGGCCAAGATGCCGTATGTGACCGAGCGCTGGCTGGGCGGGACGCTGACGAACTTCCGGACGATCCGGCTTCGGCTGAAGCGGCTGGAGGAACTGGAAGCGATCGAGAAGACCGACAACTTCCAGTCGTACTCCAAGAAGATGGAGAGCCAGCTGCGGCGCGAGATGCGGAAGATCAAGCGGAACCTGGACGGCATCCGCCTGATGGAGAAGCTGCCGGGGTGCCTGATCATCATCGACGTGAAGAACGAGATCACGGCGGTGAAGGAGGCTCGGAAGCTTGGGATCCCGACGATCTGCCTGCTGGATACCGACGGCGATCCGGAGATGGCGGACATCCCGATCCCGGGCAACGACGACTCGATGCGGTCGATTGACGTGATCGTGCGCGAGTTGTGCCTGGCGGTGGC
The DNA here is from genome assembly GCA_964533405.1 of uncultured Phycisphaeraceae bacterium. Lineage (GTDB taxonomy): Bacteria > Planctomycetota > Phycisphaerae > Phycisphaerales > UBA1924 > JACKHA01. The sequence goes on from CAZHKB010000246.1 coordinate 2,882, forward strand.
CGAGGGTCGGCAGGAGCGCGACCTGGAGCGTCAGGCGGCCGGGCAGGATGGCGGCGGGGGGACGCAGGATGGGCCTCGTCGCAGCCGTCGCGCCCAGTTCCGCTCGGACGAGCCAGCGGCGGCCGCGGCGGCGACCGGGGCTGGCGTCGAGGGCGGCGGGGAACCGCGTCCGGCCCGGGCCGAGCCGATCCGCGCGGGCGGGCAGGGTCAGTAAGCAAGAGTTCAACACAGAGCCGCAGAGCCACCGAGAAAGAGTCGGGCAAGCCGGGCGGGCATCGGGCCGCCGCGCGTCTCTGTTCGGATTCCTCCGCCTCTGGGTCTTTGTGCCTCTGTGTCTCGGTGTTCAATCCCCTCTGAATCACACCGACGGCCCAGTCCGTCGATCCAGCGAAGTGAGCCGACGATGAGCGAGATCAGCGCGAAAGTGGTGATGACCCTCCGCAACCGCACGGGCCTGCCCATGATGGCGTGCAAGGAGGCGTTGGCGGAGGCGGGGGGCGACCTGGAGAAAGCGGAGGATCTGCTCCGCAAGAAGCTCAAGGGCAAGATGGACACGCGGACGGACCGGGCCGCCGGCGAGGGGCGGATCGGGATCGCGGTGAACGAGGCGGCGGGCGCGGCGGCAATCGTCGAGCTGAGGGCCGAGACGGATTTCACGGCCAAGAGCGAGAAGTTCGGGGCGGCGGTCAAGCAGATCGCCCAGCTGGTGCTGATGGGTTCCGGCGGCGAGGCGAAGCAGAGCCCAGACATCCAGACGATCATGGATGACGTGCGGGTGTCGACGGGCGAGAACTGTTCGTTCGCGCGCGGGCACAAGGTGTCTGGCGAGACGGGCACGACGGCGTTCGGGCAGTATGTGCACCACGACGGCAAAACGGGCGTCCTGATCCAGGCCGAGGGGTCGATCAACGATGAGACGCTTCGCCAGGTGTGCATGCACATCACGGCGGCCACGCCGCGGCCCCAAGGCGTGAGCTCGGCGGACATCCCGCAGGAGATCGTGGAGAAGGAGCGGCGGTTCCGGGTGGAGCAGGCGATGGAGTCTGGCAAGCCCAAGGAGATCGCCGAGAAGATGGTCGAGGGCGGGATGAAGAAGTTCTTCGCGGAGCTGGCGCTGGTGGAGCAGCCGTTCGTGATGGACCCGGCCAGGACGATCAAGGACATCGTGGGTCCGAAGGCGAAGATCGTGACGTTTTTCAGGTGGGCGGTGGGTGAAGAGGCGCGGTAGCGAGGCCTGATTGATCCCGGGTGCATGAAGCAAGCCGTCGGCGAGAGCCGGCGGTTTTTCGTTGGCGGATCGCGATATCATGGCGGTTGGCACCAATGCCGGCGGGAACGCCTGGGTGTGCCTGGAGGATCGCATGCAGACCACACCGTCCGGCTCGCCCAAGCCCGGGATGAACAAGCTCGTGCTCACGGGCATTCTCGTGGCGCCCGTGGTTGTGGTGGCGATTCTGCTGAACGCGATCAACGGGTCGATCAACGCGGGGACGCGGCTCGCGGGGCCGCCGGTGGGGGCGGGGGCCCCGCGAGC